>DATNRH010000001.1 GCA_036703605.1 Candidatus Obscuribacterales bacterium
CCAAAGCCCACAAAACAGGATATCCAGAAGCGGGCCAAGATTAGTGGTAAGGCCCTCACAGACGCGATACAGGACCTCAAGAATGGCAAAACCCCAGGACTCTCAGGGTGGCGCAACGAGCACCTCCGAGCATTCGCGGCGCAGGCTAATGAGTGGCAGCTCACTCGCTACTTGGAATGGGCCAATGGTATTTTCGAGAAGCTTGCCACCTATGAAAATGCCCCATTGGCCTCCCTACTCGTCGCACTCTCAAAGCCTGGGAAGCCAGAAGATCAAGTCCGACCCATTGCAATCGGTGAGGTACTGTTGGCCTGCCCGGAGAAAGCCCTTGTGAAACAGCTGTCCTCCCGCATCGCTAAGTCCCTGTCTCCCTTCTCCTTCGGAGTGGGGGTCCCAGGTGGACCAGAGGCGATGGCGGTGAGCACTATGCTTCTCAACCGCTTGTACCCTAAGAAAGCCATCCTGAAGATTGACATCAAGAACGCCTTTAACACAATCTCCCGAAAAGCGCAGCTCCGCGGTATCAGAGAGTACTGCCCTGAGCTGGCTGCCCATTTTCTCTGGACCCATGGTCATTCTCTCACCTTGCGCACGAAAGGCGCAGATGCAAGATGGCACGTTGTAGAGTCAGTCACAGGCACTCGACAGGGAGGCCCCACCAGGGGCCCCAATACTATGGGAGCTGAGCCTGCCAACAAGGAGCTACGAGAGCGCATTCTGGAAAGGGATCCAACTGGTGCCCTTCTTACCATCCATGATGATGGCATCATCATCACCGAGACCAGTCAAGTGGCGAAAGCGTACGAAGATGCTGTCAGTATTTTTAGCCGGATTGGATGTGAGGTGGGCCCAGGCTCTAAGATCTTGCTCCCCAAGGGCGCACAGCCCACGGGGGAGATCACTGAGCTTGGGATCCAAGTAACCCATGAAGGCATTATGCAGGCAGGCATCCCGATTGGAACACAAGAGTACGTTCGTGTCCAATTGGAGGAGAAGCGGCTTGAGTTCAAGAATACCTTGGAGCGCATCGATCGGTTGCCCACAGTTCAGCTCAAAACGCTTGTTGCCCGATATTGTGTACCTGGCATCTTGACGCACCTCTGTCGAACACTACCCCCCGAGCAGACCGGAACGCTAGTACGAACGACAGACATTGAATTCCGCCGCTTTGTTGCAAAGCTTGTGACCGAGGCCCAGGAGGGGGTGATTCCCGTTATTCCTGAAGCGGCTTGGACACAGGCTAAGCTGCCGATTCGTTTTGCTGGCATGGGCCTAACGACCATGATGTGGATTGCCCCGCAGGCGTTTGCCGCTGGTTTTGCATCGTCCCTGCAATACATCCGCAAAAACAAGATCCTGTCAGCTGCCGAGATGGAAAGTGTGGCCCAGCGCTCCCAGCTCAACAGTCCAGACCTGCTCTGGAAAAGTGTAGCAATCGCAAATCGAGAACTAACCAACGCCTATGAGGACAAGTACAATCTGTTCAACAACTCCGTACGTGACGCACCGCAAAAAATCCAACAATCGCTCAGTACGAAAGTCTACGAACAGAGGTATGCTGACCTCTACGCCGGCCTTGAAAAAGATCACCAAATGCGGCTGATAGCTTGTAGAGCTTCGCAGTCTGGCCACTGGCTTTACGCCATCCCGTCTACCCGTGCCCTGACCATGGACGACAACTGTTTCAGCAACCGCCTGGCTAGCCGACTTGGATTGAGCCCTCCCGGCTTCTCCGTTCAGACCTGCCCTGGCACCAATGCCCGTTGTAAGTCGGCCCCCATGAGTGGATATCATGCTGAGGTGTGCCCCCTTGGCGGCTTTCAGATCAGCAGGCACAACTCTGTCCGCGATTGGATCTCCACGACTTTTCAGAAGGACTATGGCATTCCTACTAGGATCGAGCCCCGTGTCTTCAATGTGCCAGGCGATTCCCACTGTGACATCGAGGCCTCAGGAGCTGGACCGGGCGACAGAGACGTTCTGATCGATGTGTCGTTCACTCAACCACTCCAGTACAGCAGCAACGAACCGCTCTATGCTGCCAAGGAGAGAGAGACCGAGAAGGACGCAAAATACCTCTCCCTCTGCCATGATGAAGGCTTCTTCTTTGTGCCGTTTGTCATTGAGACATACGGTGGTATTGGCCCCCGCGCAACTCTATGGCTCAAGAAGCTATTCAAGAAGCTCCCCCCAAGTACGAGGACATTTCCCAACTTCACCATCAAGAGTGAGAGGGATTACTTCTACCAGAGACTGTCTGTTCTGCACCAGACCGCAACCGCCCGTTTCCAACGGAAGAAGCTGGCTGGCTTCGTCTACTAGACAGTAACAACGCACACTACTTTCTTCATTATAATTCACACTAAACTACTACTTTTGCCTTCAAAAAAAAGTCAACTGGGCTGCCCAACAAGCCGACGTGTACTGGCTCCAAGTCATCCAAGTACGCCATCGCTACGAGTACACTCAAAGCTTGCGCAAATTGTCTGGCAAGATGATTACGACTTGAGTGGTCAGCCTTACAAGACGCACACTTTAAGCATAACTTTTCCAGTTCACATATTTTTACATAGAAAACTCGTACTGTTCTCTAAGAAAAAAAAGC
>DATNRH010000002.1 GCA_036703605.1 Candidatus Obscuribacterales bacterium
AACCTCATCCATAAACCCGTATATTCACTCTATTTTCTTCCTATATGTTGAGAGATCAAAAAACTCTCGCCAAGGAAAAATAGATAGGAGCGATCGCCCCCTAACAGCGTCAGCAGATCGGAGATCACAAGAACACAGCATCCACAACAGGCCCATAGACAACATCTCAGAGCCTAAGCTGGCGGATCCAGCCTAACCCAACGGGACGGAGCCCTGTTAAACCGCATCAAGATGGCGGCAACTCGTACTGTTCAACAATGCGCTTGGCATAGTCCGGCACGTGGTCCTCCAGCTTTTCAGGATGCTGACGTTTGGTGTAGAGATAATTGCGGGTGAAGTGAGAATCGATGGAGAACCGAGCATATTCCAACCCCTTCGGGCCAATCCGCTCAATCACCACGCCCATGAGCTTCGCCGCCCACATGGGCAAGGTGACGCCCTTGTCATAGGCGGGGATACTTTGCTGTACCGCAGCGCGGCGATCGCCCTGGGACATCACTGGCTGGGTTTGCAACTGATCCTGCACCACATCTAGCAGTTCCTGACCACGCTCATTGCGCACCACAATCCACTGCCAGCCAAAGGGCGCACCCATATAGCCCACCACCAGATCAGCAAGGGAGTTCACATAATCAAAGCAGCTCATGCAGGAGGGAGCAAACACATCCTTAAGCTGATTAGTCTTGAGACCAAAGAAAGGCACCGTTTCTTCCGAGCCGTCCTCATGCTTAAAATGCACTCGAAAGTCTTGCATGAACTCGTAATGCACCACCGTGTCCGGCGAGCGGCTGGTGGTGTCTAAAAATTTCTGCAGGCCGGCGCGGGTCACGTTATCCACGCAGGGAGTTCCCAGGACATAGAGTTTTTCTAAGCCAAGTTGTTTCTCCACCGCCCGCAGAGCCTGAATCTGGCAACCCACGCCAATCACCAGCAGTCGCTTCATCCCCGATTGCTCGACCTGCTCTAGAATCGACAAGTTGGGCGACAGGGTCGGTTTATTCACCCGGGCCGCCAGAATATCCTCCGGCGTGCGGGCAATCACCGGCATGGGCTGAAAGCGATCCTCGGCTGTATTTTGCACACAGACCACCCCTTCCACCAGGCCACGATTGAGCATCTCGATGGCGATGGAACTGACGATGCCCGTCCATTGCGCCCCCTCGATCGGCTCAGTCTTCCGCGCCGCCATCATGTCTTGACGTACCCCAAAGTACCAATCATCCGGCTCGTCTAGATTGCGGCTGCGCCCGTGGGTTTGCTCCTCTAGCTCAGCAATTTGCTGGTTAATAAACGCACAGGCTTCTTTCACATAGTGAACATAGTAGGTGTCGCATAGGCCACATTCACTACAGAGTTCCTTGGCCGGACGGCGGCTCGTGGGCTTGAGGGCCCTAGCTTTTTGGTGGGGTTTTTGGGGAGATACCGAGGTCATACTAAAGCAGCTTTAAATTTAGGTATAGCAGTGTTGGCACTTTGATTACCATACCGCAAGGGTTTTCGCCCTTGGGCAGGGAAAGAGCAGGAACGCAACCTTTCTCAACATTTGGGGATGGCGAGCGATCGCTACAGAGGCAAGGAAATACCCCGAATCGCATAGTCCAGCAGACAAATGGGGTGGAAGAGCGGCATGGCTACACCCTGGTGTTCCAGATGTTTCTGGATTTGTAGAGAGCAACCAGGATTGGATGAGGCAATCAACTGCGCGCCGGTGTTGATCAAATTTTCCACCTTTTGCTGCCCCAGTTCTTCAGCAATCTCCGGCTGCAGCATGTTGTATACCCCGGCGCTGCCACAACAGAGGGCCGCGTCCACCGGCTCCCGCAACGTGACACCGGGAATACTCAGCAGCAGTTGGCGGGGCGGGGCGCTGATTTTTTGCCCATGCAGCAGGTGACAGGCATCTTGGTAGACGATGGTCAGCGGCTGAGGGCTGAGGGGCGATAGGGGCGCAGTCAGCCCAATATCCACCAAAAATTCCTGCACATCTTTCACCTTGTGGGAGAAGGCGATCGCCCTTTCACGATACTCAGGGTCATCCTTGAGCAAATGCCCATACTCCTTCAGGGTATGACCACAGCCCGCAGCGTTGATAATAATGGCATCGACGCCCGTATCCTCAAAGCTGTCGATCATCCGCCGGGCCAGATCCCGAGCCGCTTCTTCCTGGCCTTGGTGATGGGGCAGGGCCGCGCAACAGCCTTGCATCTTGGGCACCACCACCTCACAGCCGTTGGCGCTCAGCACCCGTGCTGTGGATTCATTCACATCACTGAAGAAGAGGCGCTGCACACAGCCCAGAATCATCCCAACCCGATAGCGGGTGTCGCCCTGGGCGGGAATCACCTCGGGAATCGTATCTTGAAACGATTGGGCGGTCACGGTTGGCAAGAGAGATTCCATGGCAGCCAAGCGCGGCGAGATCCGCTTCAGCAATCCCGTTGCTTTCACCAGCTTGCCCAATCCCAAGGCTTGGTACAGGTACAGCGGCGGCAGCAGCATCCGCAGGCGATCGGGGTGGGGGAAGAGCGTGAAAATTAACTGTCGGAAGAGGCGATCGCTGAGGGTGCGGGGCACATTGCGCTCCACTTGGGGCCGGGTGGCAGCAATCAGCTTATCGTATTGCACACCGGAGGGGCAGGCGGTGGTGCAGGCCAGGCAGCCCAGACAGGTATCAAAATGTTGGGAGGTGGCTGTGGCCAGGGGAGCATCCTGCTTATTAATCGCATCCATTAAATAGATGCGGCCGCGGGGCGAGTCGGTCTCTTTGCCAATCACCCGATAGCTGGGGCAGGTGGTCAGGCAAAAACCGCAATGCACACAGGCATCAATCAGGGATTGCTCGGGCGGATCCTGGGCATCGAAACCGGGGAAGCTGGTATCGAGCTTCAGGGCAGGGCGATCGGTGGAGGAGGGGGTGGCGGTCATGGCGAACACTCACGAGTTGGGCAGGGCGGCAGCTACAGGCCACCCACAAAGCGACCGGGGTTGAGTAAATGATGGGGGTCAAACTGAGCTTTGATGGCTTGCATCTGGGGTAGGGCATTACCGGCATAGCCCCAGCGATCGAGGACTGTCCAGCTTGGCGGTGCCGACAGCAGGGAGAGGAAGCCACCGTGGGCGGCGCAGTGCGATCGCACCTGGGTCATCTCCGTGGCGGTGATGCTATCTACCTCACCGCTCAACCAACCCAGACCACTACCGGCATGGATGAGACCTAGACTGGCTGGCCATAGCTGAGCGATCGCATCCAAGCTAGCCACCGCCTGAGCCGGTAATACTCCTATTTTGCAGGCGATCGCCGATGCAGCGGCGGCGGCGTCCCATTTTTCTTGTAATCGTTGCCATAGACTGGCATCATCCTGCCCCTGAAGGCGATCGCTGTTTAAACCCGCCGCTTGGGCTAAGGCCGTCACCTGGGCCATCTGTTGGGCAACACTCACAGGAATACTCTGGAAGCGGGCCACTAATCCCGTCCCCTGGCCCAAGCCTAGGGCACTGACGTAGGAACGAGATAGGACATCCAAAGCTACGGGGCTCAGAGAGGTTTGACGGATCTGATGCAACACCGTGGCGATCGCCGCCGATTTCCCTAGCAGCACCACCGTTTCTGAGGTCTCTGGCAAGGGATAGAGACGAAAGGTCATCTGGGTGAGGATGCCTAGGGTACCGTAGGCACCGGTCATCAGTTTCATCAGGTCGTAGCCAGCTACGTTTTTCACCACCCGTCCCCCGGCCTTGGCTACCTGACCATCCGCCCGCACGAAGGATAGACCGATGAGCATATCCCGTAAGGCGCCGTAGCGCTGGCGCAGAGATCCGGTATCCGCTGTGGCCACAATGCCGCCGAGGGTCGCCGATGCGCTGTAGTGGGGATCGATCGCTAAAAACTGCCGCGATTGAGCCAACTGCTGCTGTAAATCGCCAAGCTTGACGCCGGACTGGGCCGTCACGGTTAAATCTCCCGCCGCATGGTCAATCACTTGGTCAAGCTGAGCCGTACTGATGGCGATCGCCTCCTTGGGCAGCGGCGGCCCCCAGTGGAGCTTCGTACCCTGCCCCATGGGCAGCATCGCCCAGCGGTGGTGATGGGCATAGGCCACGAGATCACACAGGGACTCAAGGGTAGGCGGGTAGGCGATCGCCACTAGATTAGGAGCAGCGATCTGAAGTTGAGCCTGCAGAGCCGGGTCGAGGGACTCCCTCGCCACCACATGGTCTGCTCCAATCTGCTGCGCTACTTGAAGGGCGATCGCACTCATGATCCAGCTATCCAAAGGGTTTCTTTGATCCTACGACGATAGGGCACTACGACAAACGCAGAACCCCAAAGGATTCTGCGCTGTGATTGCCCCTTCAGTTATCTACCGAGGAAGCAGCGATCGCTAGTTGAGGACTTCTGCGCCCGCCACCACTTCCAGAATTTCCTGGGTAATAGCCGCCTGACGAGCCTTGTTGTAGGACAAGGACAAGGAGGTAATCAACTGCTTAGCGTTGTCGCTGGCGTTGTTCATCGCCGTCATCCGGGCAGCTAGCTCACTGGCCGCCGACTCTTGCAGAGCACGCAGGAGCTGGTTGTTCAGATAGAGGGGCAGGAGTGCATCCAGAATTTGCACCGGATCCTGCTCAAAAATCATATCTTGGGGCAGGGGTGTCTGGGGAGCTGCCTCCACTTTTTCCCGCTCGACTTGGAACACACCACCACGAGTCGTCAACCGGAAGATCTCATCATCTGCTGCTTCCAAGCCCTGAGGATCGAGGGGCAGCAGGGTTTGAGTCACCGGACGAGAGCTAATCAACGACACAAATTTGGTGTAGATCAACTCCACTCGATCCACTGAATCGGAGAGGAATAGAGAGAGTAGTTCATCCGCGATCGCCGAAGCTTCCGATGCCGTGGGCACCTGCTCTAGATTGGTGAACGACTTGCTAATCGGCTGTTCCCGGCGGGTAAAATACTGATTTGCTTTGCGCCCAACGATTACCAGCTTATAGTCCAGCCCTTCAGCCTTGAGTTCCTTGATGCGCAGCTCAGCCCGCTTAATCACATTGGCATTGTAGCCACCGCACAGACCGCGATCGCCCGACACCACCAACAGACCCACGGTTTTCACATCCCGCTTTTTCAGGAGCGGCAAATCCGCTTCCTCAAACTGCAGGCGAGACTGTAGACCGTACAGCACCTGCGCCAAGCGATCGGCAAAAGGACGGGTTGCCGTCACCTGCTCTTGGGCACGCCGCACCTTGGCTGCTGCGACGAGCCGCATCGCTTCCGTAATTTTCTTGGTATTTTTGACCGACTTAATTCGATCCCGAATCGCTTTGAGATTTGGCATAGCTAAAACCCGAAGATTGGAGGAGACAAAACCATATCAACAAGGAGGGGCAGATCAGTGTGATCCTCAGCCCCTCCCGTTCGACTCTGTTACGCCATCGCCATGAAGGTTTGCTTGTATTCAGCGATCGCCTCTTTCAGGATGGTTTCTGCCTCGTCGGTCAGCTTTTTCTCAGCCCGAACAATCTCACTAAACTTAGGCTTGCTGTTGGACAAATAGTCCCGGAAACCCTTCACAAAGCTGGTTACCTTATCCAGATCTAGGTCATCCATGTAGCCGTTAATGCCAGCATAGATCACAGCCACTTGGTCAGCCACCGGTAGGGGCGAGTATTGAGGCTGCTTCAGCAGTTCGCGCAAACGCTGTCCCCGAGCCAACTGCTGTTGGGTGGCTTTATCCAAGTCTGATGCAAACTGGGAGAAAGCTTCTAGTTCAGCAAACTGAGCTAGCTCTAGCTTCACCTTACCAGCCACCTGCTTCATCGCTTTGATCTGAGCCGCCGAACCTACCCGAGATACGGAGATACCCGCGTTGATCGCAGGGCGTAGACCAGAGTTGAACAGGTCAGAGGAGAGAAAGATCTGACCATCGGTGATGGAAATCACGTTGGTCGGAATGTAGGCGGAGACGTCACCCGCTTGGGTTTCGATGATCGGCAAAGCGGTCATGCTGCCTTCACCTAGCTCAGGGCTCAACTTCGCAGCCCGCTCTAGCAAGCGAGAGTGGAGGTAAAACACATCGCCAGGGTAGGCTTCCCGCCCGGGTGGACGGCGCAGCAGCAAGGACATCTGGCGGTAGGCTTGGGCTTGTTTGGATAAGTCATCGTAGACCACCAAGGTCGCCTTGCCTTTATACATGAAGTATTCCGCCAAGGTCGCACCGGTGTAGGGTGCTAGGTATTGCAAGGTTGCCGGAGCGTTGGCGTTAGCAGCTACCACAATGGTGTAGTCCAAAGCACCGCGCTGGCGCAGCACTTCTACCACCTGCGCCACGGTAGATGCCTTTTGACCAATGGCAACATACACACAGATCACATCTTCACCCTTTTGGTTGAGGATGGTATCTACCGCAACAGAGGTTTTACCGGTTTGGCGATCGCCAATAATCAACTCCCGCTGGCCTCGGCCGATGGGCACCATGGAGTCAATCGCCGTAATTCCGGTTTGCATCGGCTCATACACCGACTTCCGATCAATAATCCCAGGAGCCATGGATTCGATTAGGCGAGTTTCAGTAGTGCTGATGTCGCCTTTGCCGTCAATAGGGCGCGCTAGGGCATCTACCACGCGACCAACCATGGCCTCACCCACCGGCACTTCCGCAATCCGACCAGTGGAGGTCACGGTGCTGCCCTCTTGGATGGAACGACCATTGCCCATCAACACAGCACCGACGTTGTCTTCTTCTAGGTTCAGCGCGATACCCACCGTGCCATCTTCAAACTCTAGAAGTTCACCAGCCATGGTTCCTTCCAAACCATAGATGCGGGCAATGCCATCACCCACCTGAAGAACGGTACCAACGTTAGAGACCTTAACGTCTTGGTCGTATTGCTCAATCTGCTGACGAATAATGTTGCTAATTTCGTCGGGTCTGATACTTACCATAGGGATTTTCTCTCAACGAACGGTGTCTAATTGGGTTTAGTACTGACAAAATCACTCACCCGCAGCCAGATGAATGCATCGAGGGCTAGCTGATGACGCTGAGTTTAAGGCCGATGCGTCGCAACTGTCCGCTAAGGCTCGCATCAATTACTTGAGAGCCAACTCGGATGACAACGCCACCGATCAAGTCTGGATTCTGCGATAGTTCAAGCTCAACCTGCTGCGCACCCGTGAGGCTTAAAACCTGCGCACGAACAGCATCCTGTTGAGACTCTGACAGCGGTACAGCCGAAGTAACCTCTGCAAGGACTGTCTTTTTCAACTCTCGAACTAGGGATTGATATTTTCTGCAAATCCCTTCAATGAACGAGATGCGGCGGCGATCCACCAGCAACAGCAAGAAGTTCATCATGTAGGGATGGACTTGATCGGTCAGAGCCTGACGGAGAACTGCCTTTTTTTGATCGATGCCAATAATGGGGCTCGACAAAAATTGCGCTAGGTCAGGAGACTCTTTCAAGACCTCCAATAACCCTGCAGCATCGCCACTTAACTGATCAACTAAGTCATTACCTTGAGCCAATGACATTAAGGCCTGAGCATAGGGCTCCAGAATCTCAGCTGTGACTAAACTATCGTTCATGACTTGCCTCCCAACATAGCGATGCTACGGTCTACAAGCTGTTGCTGCTTGGCATCATCCATCTGATTGCGCAGTTGAGATTCCGCTTGCTGCATCGCCATCGCTACGACTTGATTACGAACCTCTCGCATGATGCGTTCTTGCTGAGAGGTTAAGTCTTGAGCTGCAGCTTCTCGCAGACGAGCAACATCCCGCTCTGCCTCCGCCAAAATCGACTCACGAGCAGCCTGAGCAGAGGTCTCCGCAGCACTAAGAATCTTGGCTGCTTCAGCTTTCGCTTGAGCCAGCTTTTGTTGCTGTTCCGCTAAAGCCGACGCGGCTGATTTCTTACGTTCCTCAGCCTCACGAATCTCAGATTCAATGCGCGATCGCCGCTCTGACAGGGTCTTACCCAAGAAGCCCCGCCCAAAATAGATCAAAACCCCAATGATAATGATCAGATTAATTAGATTTGTGTCTAAAAGATCAAGATTGATGCCAAACCCGGCTTCTTCAATCTCTGGCGCTTTCAGAACCACTATTCCAGTTCGCTCAGCTAGCCAATACAAAGTTCCCATGATCCCTAAATCGTCGTTGATCTACTCAACCCAGCCTTAACCCTGCACACTCCTGGCAACCTAGGACTCGATAGACTGCCTCAGCCATGATCTACCAGTGCGGCTCCCCTCAAATATGCACGGCCTATCGAATTGCCGTTAAGCCTTTGCTCCTAGGAGCTTATCCAAAATTTGTTGACTCAATGCACCCACTTGAGACTCCAGCGACGCTAACGCCTCTGTCTTTTGCTGATCCAGCTCACGCTGAACCTGTTCACGCTGAGCCTGAGCTTCTTGCTGAGCCTGGGCAACCCGTTCTGCAGCAATTTTTTGAGCAGCAGTTTGAGCCTCAGCAATCACGGTTTGAGACTGACGACGAGTAGACGCCAAGTCGCTCTCGTATTGCTGGGTTAAGCGCTTGGTTTGCTCCAACCGCTCCTTCGCTTCGGCTTGAGTGGTGCGAATATAGTTATCTCGATCGTCGATGCTCTTGCCCAGGGGTTTGTAAAACACCGCGTTCAAGATCACCATCAGCAGTAAAAACTGAATGGCCATCAAGGGCAGTGTGGCATCTAAGTCAAAAAGTCCACCCCCTCCCTCTGAAGCAGCGGCTTCAGCGGCAAGTAGAACTGTCCAGTGAATCATAATCCTCTCACCCCATCATACATTGGGGAAAACGACAGCACACAGTCAACCTGTGCAATCTAACAACACAAGCTTGAGCCGGAGTTGCCATCGGGTAGGACTTAACCAACGACCTACCCAATGACCATTAGATGACTTAGGCGAAAGGATTGGCGAATAAAAGAACGAGGGCAACCACCAAGCCGTAGATGGTCAGTGCTTCCATAAATGCCAAGCTGAGCAGAAGAGTACCACGAATCTTACCTTCTGCTTCTGGCTGACGAGCAATACCTTCTACAGCCTGACCAGCTGCGTTACCTTGACCAATACCAGGGCCGATCGCGGCTAGACCCACAGCAAGGGCAGCAGCAATAACAGAAGCGGCGGCAACAATTGGATTCATGATTATGTTTCCCTAACTTAAGAGTACAAACAAACAACGATCAAACAGTACATCAGCGATGAAGCGGCACAGCAGAGCTGCACTCAACTCACATCGAAACCTGCTGCTGAGGTCAGGCCCCAGACAACCAGCCTACGTAACCAACTGAGCGGGCAAGGGGCCCTTACTCATGCTCTTCCCCGTGTTCCTCCATGGCTTCCCCGATGTAGGCGGCGGCCAACGTAGCGAAGATCAACGCCTGAATTGCACTGGTGAACAACCCAAGCGCCATCACTGGCAGCGGCACAAACAACGGCACCAGAAGAACTAGCACCCCAACCACGAGCTCATCCGCCAAGATGTTGCCAAATAGACGGAAGCTCAGGGAAAGGGGCTTGGTGAAATCTTCAATAATTTTGAACGGCAACATAAATGCTACCGGCTGCACATAGTTACCAAAGTAGCCCAGTCCTTTCTTGCTAAAGCCTGCATAGAAATAGGCTAAAGAGGTGAGGAGCGCTAGGGCAACGGTGGTATTAATGTCACTGGTGGGGGCGGCCAACTCTCCTTCAGGCAGAGCAACTAGCTTCCAAGGAATCAGGGCTCCTCCCCAGTTGGAGACAAAGATGAACAAAAACAAGGTGCCAATGAACGGTACCCATGGGCGATAGTCTTTTTCGCCGATTTGCCCCTTTGCCAAGTCTCGAATGAATTCGAGGGCGTATTCCATCAAGTTTTGGACACCCGACGGCACCATCTGAACGTTACGAGTGGCTAAGACTGAAATGGTAACGAGGGCTGCAATCACAAACCAAGAGGTGAGGAATACTTGCCCATGAAGCTTGAGGCTGCCAATTTGCCAGTACAAATGATGGCCGACTTCCAGTTCTGCCAGGGGGAAGTGTTGAATTGTAATCAAATCATTCAGCATGTCCATTCGTTGAAGTTCCCCAAAGAGTCTGTCAGACACGACGTGTCGAGGTTAATCGAGGCTAGGTGCGAAGCTAGTCCAGAGGACGTAGGTAATCAATGCCACTTTATAGGTTAGGAATCCTAAAAAAATAGGCATGATTTGCAGTTGGTTCCACTGAGACGCCACTAGGATGAGGGCTATGAGCAGGGCTAACCGAGCACTACCTAGCTTTTGCCGTTGCCGACCGAGTTGCTCGACGTTTTTGGCCAACATCCTCAAATAAACTACACCCACGCAGGCACCCAGTAAATAGTTCAGTGCGATCGCCACGGTGTAGAACACCCAAACACTCACAAAAATTACGCCTGCCATCACAAGGGTGGTAATGAGCAAATTTTGTTGAAGTTGGTAAAACTCCGCCATGGAGGAGTTTGGCTCAGGTGTCAGTTGCGCGGGGGCGGCCACTGCCTGCGAAGCATTTTGTTCTGGTAATCCGTCTGGCGAGTTCACAGAGCTTAGCCACTAGAAAACTGAGCGGTTCGCAGTCTTGCAAACCACAGGTGATCATATCACGCAGAGGTAACACACCCGACGATTTTTTGTGGGTTATGCCCCAAAAAAATTGACTGAAGATTTCTAACAAAATGCCTCAGAAACAGATGAAGAGACTGGCTGGAAAGCACCGCAGCAGGGAGGCGATCGCCCTCTTCAGCCCCAGAAGTCATGGGTGCATTCCACTTTTGTCGCCCTCACCCTAAATCTCTCTCCCAGAGCGGGAGAGAGACTTTGAATCCTGCTCCCCTACTCCTTTTTTGGGGGGCAGGGGTTGGAGGACGTAGAGCTTGCGCTTTCCGAAGGGGGGCTAGCTTGCACAACTGGGATGCACCCGAGTCATCCCCTTAGCCCATGGATGCCTGAGCTGTCTGACAGGTCGTACAGAGCCCGAAAAATTCTAGGGTATGGTAGTAGATTTTGAACTGATAGGCATCGTGCAGGCGTTCCTGAAGCTCATGCACAGGACATTCATCAATGGCAATCGACAAGCCGCACTGCAAACAGGTCAAGTGGTGGCGATCTTCTTGAATCAGGCTGTACAAAGCTTCCCCACTAGACACCGTCCGCATTTGCACCACACCCTCTAGCTTAAGAGCATCTAGGGCTCGGTACACCGTTGCTAGTCCCATCCCCTGGCTGCGATCGCGGAGTTCGACAAATAAATCCTGTGCCGAGGTACCCCGCCCCAAGGCTCGCAGCACAGACAATACTTTCTCTTGGTTGCGGGTACGTTTTGGCGACATGACAGATCAGGCTTGGATAAGCGGAATGATGTTCTTCTAGCCTAGATCAAACTGAGACGGTTGTCGGATTTTTGAGTATGGCCGTAGCCGTCGTTGCAGGATGGGCAGTGCCAGCTATGGAGGGAATCTGAGGGAGCGATCGCCCCTTGAACTGTCCATGAAACACCCCATGAAAAATCCGCCGCATCCCGAAAGGACAACGGCGGATTGCAGAGCACTAGTATCCTACAAATACAGGCAGGCTAGCTTGCGGTGAGCGAACTCAATGCTGAACACCAAGCAGCCAATATGCTCCTCTCAAGCAGTTCTTAGAGCTGGGGAACGTACTGCTCTTTCTCGGGAACTTCGGCATATTCCGAGACAATTTGCCGGAACTCGTCGCCATCGATGGTTTCTTTCTCGATCAGCAAATCTACCAAGCGATCGATCACCAAGCGATTTTCGCGGATGATCCGACAGGCTTCTTCATAGCAATGCTCTACGATCGCCCGTACTTGAGCATCAATGCGCGAGGCAATTTCTTCCGAATATTCCGATCGCGTCATCAGATCTCGACCTAGAAAGACCTCTCCCTGCTGAGTTTCCAAGGACATCGGTCCCAAGTCAGACATACCGAAGCGGGTCACCATTTGTCGAGCCATACCGGTGACCTGCTGCAGATCATTTCCGGCACCAGTGGTCACTTCTGCATCCCCAAAGATCACTTGTTCGGCCGCGCGTCCACCCAAAGCACCGGTGATCCGAGCCCGTAGCTGGGCACGGGAAATCAACCCCTGCTCTTCATTGGGCGTGAACCAGGTTAAACCCTGGGCTTGTCCACGAGGAATCAAGGTCACCTTTTGCACAGGATCGTGGGCTTTGATCAGGGTACCGACGATGGCATGACCGAGCTCGTGGTAAGCAATCAAGCGCTTGCTCTTGCTATCCACCAATGGCGTGCCTTCCATACCGGCCACCACCCGATCCACCGCATCGTCAATTTCTCGCATGGTGATCGCATCTTTGCGACGACGGGCGGTCAAAATCGCCGCTTCATTCAGCAGGTTGGCCAAATCAGCGCCGGTAAACCCAGGCGTCCGACGGGCGATCGCTTCCAACGACACTTCCTGAGCCAGCTTCTTGTTGCGGGCATGAACTTCCAGCACTTCCAAGCGACCCTTCACATCGGGGGCATCCACCGTCACCTGACGGTCAAACCGACCGGGGCGCAGCAGAGCCGAATCCAACACATCAGGACGGTTCGTCGCCGCAATGATGATGATGCCGGTGTTGCCTTCAAAACCATCCATCTCGGTAAGCAACTGGTTGAGGGTTTGCTCCCGCTCATCGTTACCGCCGCCAATGCCAGCGCCCCGCTGCCGACCTACAGCGTCAATTTCATCAATAAAGATGATACAAGGCGCATTTTCCTTAGCTTTCTTGAAGAGGTCACGCACCCGAGAGGCACCTACCCCAACAAACATTTCTACAAATTCTGACCCGGAGATGCTGAAGAACGGTACGCCCGCCTCACCAGCGATCGCTTTAGCCAAAAGAGTTTTCCCGGTTCCAGGAGGGCCCACAAGCAGCACACCCTTAGGAATGCGAGCTCCCACAGCGGTAAAACGTTCGGGCTTCTTCAAGAAAGTCACCACTTCCTGCAGTTCTTCCTTGGCTTCTTCAATACCCGCCACGTCATCAAACATGACACCGGTCTTAGCTT
This sequence comes from Candidatus Obscuribacterales bacterium, assembly GCA_036703605.1. Lineage (NCBI taxonomy): Bacteria > Bacillati > Candidatus Melainabacteria > Candidatus Obscuribacterales > Candidatus Obscuribacterales bacterium. Next base: position 13,039 of record DATNRH010000002.1, read on the forward strand.
CCATCTGGAAACGAGCACGGGACTTACCAAAGTTCATGGCTTGTCCGGGGCCACCGGGGGCATTGCTAGAACGGCGGAACAAAAAGAAGAGTCCACCAATCAAAAGAACAGGAAAGACCAAGTTCCCCAACAGACCCCAGATTGCGCCATCGTTACGAGGCGGATGGGAGTCGAAGTTGACATTTCTGGCGCGCAGTTTAGAGACAATTTCCGGGGTGTTGCCAGGTAGGTCAACCCGAAGCCGCTGCATCCGATTGTCTAACTCAGGATCGGTAGCTTCTACGATCGCCGTCCGTCCACCTTCATACAGATCGACACTGGTAACCCGTCCAGAATCCAAATATTCCAAAAAGCGCCCGTAGGTCATCCGGGTGTTGGCTGCATTCCGTCCCCCCATATCCACCTGCGACGAAAAGGCACCTTGCCAAAAGATGACCCCAATCACCAGGGCAGGTATCGTCCACAGAAGAATAACTCTCCAGGAAAGTTTCATAATCTAAATAGCCTCTAACTTTAATGAGTATGCGTTTTGCAATCAGATTCAATGGGTGATTTTGATCTGTACGTCAACAGTTGCTATAAGGTTGCTTCAACGAATGCCTCTGCATCAACACCACCGGAGACAAAAGCAAGCCGCCCACCGATCGACAACCGCATCCCCACTGGATGAAGCAGGAACAACCGGTTAACCCTTGCGCTTGGGTTGGCTCCATATTTCCCTGCACCTGCATTTAGCCTGGCTGACGAGCGAGGTTTGACAGAACGCTCGGATGGAACGTTCAAACATCACATCATGGGGGTATGGAGTTACCAGCTTAACAAGGTTGATGAGAAGCGGTCTTAACTAAATTTAACGTAATGCGGAGAAGTGGGGCAACTCAAGCTGAGAAGATTTGCCTTGAGCAGCCGACTCTAGTCCTGGAAATTCTAGGCAAGACCTTTACCAAACAAGGGTTTTGGGCAATCTAAACCAGATCTTCTAGCCGATCGCGATCGCTCCCCAAACAGCCTACTTTTTCTCAGAAATCCCAGGAGGTTCGCAGCCTTGACCTTAGCGATCGCCTTAGTGCAGTACAATAGTACCAAAAGACAGGACAAAAAAAGGTGGATTCAGCGATCGCCCTGCCCATGAATGAAATTGTTTCATCATTTCCACCGTTGTATGTATTAATCTGACAGTGTCAGACGTTGACCATTCCGGTGTGGTAACAGTGCCGGTATGGTAGCAAACAAGACTGACGCACCGCCCTCGAACATTCAATGATGTCAGGGGCGATCGCCGACAGCGAGCTCATCGATTTTGTCGGCCTTAGTCCAGGTTTGAGTACATATCTAGTTCTCGCGTATTTGAAGAGGTTGTAGATCTCAATGACTGGCAAACCCTCCACGGTTCCAAGTACGGTACTCAGTGTTGATCTCGGACGGACGTCCACCAAAGCCTGCATCAGCCGCAATGCCGATGATGTCGTCCTCATTCAAGCCAACGTCGCCCATCTCACGGTGGAACAAGTTCGCCGGGGGCAGTTTGAAGGGCAACCCACCGATCCCTTGCTGGATATCTGGCTAGAGTTTCAAGGACGCGGCTATGCCAGCGGTCAACTGGCCGCCGACTTTGGGGCAGACCTTGGTATCGGTCAATCCAAAATTGATGATGCTTTGATCAAGGTGCTGGCCTGCGCTGGATATTTTGGTCTGGAAGGCGAATTGGGCGTGGTGCTGGGCTTACCCTACTATTCCCAAGAACAGTTTGATCGCGAGAAAGAGCACATTCTCAGCCTAGTGCGATCGCCCCATGTGATGGTGTATCGCGGCCAAGAGGTGCGGCTCGACATTACCCATGTGTGGGTGATGCCTGAGGGGTATGGCAGCTTGATCTGGAGCGAAGCCCAAGATAAACGCGCCGCCAGCCCAGACTTTCCCAACCTTTCCGTTGCGGTGGTGGATATTGGCCACCAAACCACCGACTTTCTCATGGTGGATCGCTTCCGGTTTGCCCGAGGCAGTTCGGAAAGTGTGGGCTTTGCCATGAGCCAGTTTTATGACCAAGTCGCTGCCCAAATCCAGGGAGCCGATAGTCAATCCCTATCGCTGATTGAAGCGGTGAACCATCCAGAGGGCGATCGCTTCTATCGTCCCAAAGGGGTCACCAAACCCACCAATCTCGACGACATTTTGCCCAGCCTCAAAAAGAGCTTTGCGCGGGAACTATCTGATCGCTTGGTCACTTGGCTGCCAGAACGGGTGACCGACGTGATTATTAGCGGCGGTGGCGGCGAGTTTTTCTGGAGCGACCTGCGGCCGCTGTTGAAGGACGCCAAACTCAAGGGGCATTTAGCCAAACCCTCCCGCACCGCCAACGCTCTCGGACAATATATCTACGGCGAACTGCAGATCATGGCCCTGTCCAAGCAGTTGGTAACTGGTCGTTCATGACAGCCCCTGACTACCAGGTCACCTTCAAGCGCAGCAAGGCAGATCAAGCCCTGCTGAAGGCGGTTAAGCAAGTCTTAGCCGACGACCCCAATCTGTCCTTTAGTGACCTTTGTAAGCAAGGGCTAGAGCGCTGGTTGGTGGCTAGTGAAACGTCGGCGGCGGTGCTGGTGCTAATGGAGCTGCAGCAGCAGGTGATCACGCTACAGCAGCAGATTGCCTCGGTGGAGCAACAGGTGTTGCAGGATGATACCGGGGCGATCGCTCGTTTGGATAGTCGCTTGGATGAACTGGCTGCCCGACTAGAACAGATGGAGCCGGGAGTGACCACCGGAGAGGTACCGATCAGCGACGAAGCGATCGCCATTCCCGATGACGAGATCCCGGAGCCGGAGCCCGAACCCGATCCCCTACTCAGCCGTTTGGGCGGATTACTCGAAGAGTTTTAATCCAGCAGAGACTGGTATACCTGAGCCAGTTGCTGGGCGCGGTGTTGCCAGGTGTAGTGGGTTTGCACAAACTCACGCGCCCGATCGCCGAGGGCTTGGGCCGCGGCTCGATCGTTGAGAAGATGGTGCAGGGCACTGGTTAAGGCCGGTTGCTCGGGCTCCACCGTCACCACCGCTTGGGCGATCGCTGCTTCGGGAAAATTGCAGCCGGTGGTAATCACACAGGGCAGGCCTGCCGCCATAGCTTCCAAGATCGCCAAACTAAAGCCCTCCGAGTAGGACGGATAGACAAAGAGATCCGCTGCCCGGAGGGCTGACCATTTGCGATCGCCGGCAAGCATCCCGGTAAAGGTGATAGCCGTTCCGCAGCCCAGGGTGCGGGCTTGGCGCTGCAGTGCATCACGGTAGCCAAGGGCATCAGGGCCAGCCAAAATCAGGTGCGTCTGGGGGCGATCGCGATACAGGGCTGCGAAGGCCGTGATCAGCTGATCCAGTCCTTTTTTTGGATCAATTCGCCCTAGATAGAGAATTCGGGTGCG
>DATNRH010000003.1 GCA_036703605.1 Candidatus Obscuribacterales bacterium
ATGACGATGCTGTGGGTGTGGGGATCATCACCGAGGTAGTAGATCAGGTCGCCCCAATCCACATCCAGCATGGAGCCGACGGAGATAAACGCACTGAAGCCCACATTTTCGGGAAAGCTCCAGTCCAGCACGGCGGTGCAAAGAGCGCCACTTTGGCTAATAAAGCCCACGTTGCCAGGGCGGGCCATAGCGTTGGCAAAGGTGGCGTTCAGCCCTGTGCGCGGGTTCATAATCCCCAGGCAGTTTGGCCCAATCAGCCGCATCTGGCTCGTCTTCAGTTGCTGGCGAATCTCTTCTTCTAACACCAGGCCAGGCGCGCCAGCTTCCTTGAAGCCTGCGGAAATGACAATCACGCCTTTAACGCCTGCCTGGGCACAGTCTCGAATTAATCCAGGTACGGTGGGCGCGGGGGTAACAATAATGGCCAGATCGACAGCATCTGGGATGGAGGCAATATCTGGGTAGGCCTTGATGCCCAGCACATTACTGCGTTTGGGATTGACGGGGAGAACCGTTCCTCCAAAGGGCGTGCGAATTAAGTTCCAAAGAATCGTGCGGCCTACACTACCTTCACGATCGGTTGCGCCAATCACCGCCACCGTTTGGGGGTTGAAGATGGCGTTGAGCGGTTGGCGATCGGCACGGAGGATATCGTAGGCGGGGTCAGTTGTGGGCGTCAGTTGCCTAAGCGTCGTCATAATAGTCTGCTCCTAACAGGGAGTCCCATAGGCATAGTAGCGATCCTTTTTCATCGCATTGACGACCTGTAAGGAAAGCTTTAGTAAGCGGAGGGAACTTAACGAGGAATTGCAGCGTAGAACACCAATGACAACCCACGATGGTTCAGGTAGAACGTTACGACCATGCCCCTCATCGGCAGGACGGAGTTAGTTGACCGGGGTGGTATTGCCAGCGCGCACCCAGCCTTCGATACCACTACCCGGCAGCCGCACGCGTAGCCATTCTTGGGTATCACTTTCACCCAGAATTTCTACTTCGGTGTTGTAGGCTAATCCGGTGATGCGGCGAGATTCTTGGTCGGGGTCTTCGCGTAGGATTAAGCCAATGGGCTGGGTGACGATCGCTGTGTAGCCTTCCTCATCTTCCTCATCGGATTCATCCGGCTCTTCGTCCTCGGCAGTGGCGGACGGATCGGGCTCCTCCGGCACATCCGCAAAGACCTCCGGGGGAGATTCGGCTTCGGGGGCTGGGTCGCTTGCTTCGCTATCGTTGGCAAAGACAGGACGCTCCGGTACGGCTGTTAGTTTGGTAATCAAATATCGGGTCGCTCCAACTCCGGCCACGAATAGTAGAGCGATCGCCAAGAAAAAGCCCAGTAAAAATTTAATCAGTCCAAGCAGGCGCATAGCGTCAGTCCGCAGAAAAACAACTAGGGTGAGATGCGAGGGCCCAGCCCACCTCGGGAAGCCAGACGGGCTTTGCCAGCAGCGGCCCAGTCTTGTAGAGCCTGGATTTGCTCTTGGGCGGTGCGGGCTAGGGGCACGATTTGGCTGGCGGCTTCGAGAATGTCATCGGTGGTGAAGTCGCGGTTTTGGCTGAAGCCAATGTGCATCGCTTCGATCAGGATCTGCTCGATTTCTGCACCGGAAAAGTCGGGGGTTTCGTAGGCGAGGCGATCGAGATCGTAGGTTTTAAGGGTATGCGATCGCAAGCGAGACAGGTGAACCGTAAAGATTGCGTTACGCTCCTCCTGGGTGGGCAGCCCCACAAAGAAGATTTCATCAAAGCGACCCCGGCGCAGCAGTTCTGGCGGCAAGGCCTGGATATTATTGGCGGTGGCAACGACGAAGACGGGCGATCGCTTCTCGGCCATCCAGGTGATAAATGTGCCAAAGACGCGGCTGGTGGTACCGCCATCGCTGCGGCCGTCTAGCCCGGTAAAGGCCTTGTCAATTTCATCAATCCACAGGACGCAGGGAGCCAGGGCCTCGGCTAGCTGCACCATCTGCCGGGTGCGAGACTCCGATTCTCCCACCAAACCTGCAAACAGCCGTCCCACGTCCAGCCGCAGCAGGGGTAGGTGCCAGTGGTGGGCGATCGCTTTGGCGGTGAGAGATTTCCCGGTGCCCTGAATGCCCACCAGCAGCAACCCGCGAGGATAGGGCAGGCCATACTGACGAGCCTTGTCTGAGAAAGCATTGCCGCGCCGCAGCAGCCAGTCTTTGAGGTTATCCAGTCCGCCAATGTCGGACATCTCTTCTTGGGCGGGGTAAAAGTCGAGGATTTGGGTTTGGCGAATGGTCTGGCGCTTTTCTTCCAGCACCAAATCCACATCCTCAGGCAGCAGTTGCCCATGGGACGCGATCGCCCTAGCCAAGACCCGACGAATGCGTTCGAGGGACAGCCCCTGGCTAGCCCGCACCAGGTCATCAAGCACCGTATCGCTGAGCCGTTGCCCCAGCCCCAGCATCAGCCGCTGGATTTCCTCCGAAATTTCCTCGGCATTGGGTAACGAAAATTCCAGCACCGTAAAGGCATCACGCAGGTCATCGGGGATAGTAATCTGAGGCGCGACAATCACCAAATTCTTGGGCTGAGACTTGAGCAGCCGCATCAGGTTCCGCAGTTTACGGGAAATAGACACATCATCCAAAAAGCGATGGAAGTCCCGCAGAATAAAAATGGCTGGGGCCGAAGCCGGTAGCTTTTCAATCAGCTCTAGCGCCTGGAGGGGATTGCGCCGCCCAAAGCCCGTATCATTGGGATTGCCCTGGTAGCCATCGACAAAATCCCAGGTGTAGATGCTGCGATTGCCCTGCTGCTTAGCACAGTCAGCGATCGCTTGCTCAACCCGTTCTTCCTCCACCGTTGGGATGTAAATTAGGGGATAGCGGGCTCGCAGGAGCAGTTCAAATTCGTCACGAAAAGTCATGGTTGGCGTTGGCACATGTTGAGGCTGTTTGAATTCTAACGGGTTCGCTGACCAGGTCAGCAGGAAAACCTCTTGATGGGTAGGATGCGCGAGGCGAAGCCGTAACGCATCAAAGCTTGACAAGACATGGGTTACGGCTAGCCCCCATCCTCCTAAACCACGGTTTTTGCACCACGGTTTACGTTATGACCATGCCTACAGCAATCTAAGCCACGGTTTTTACACCAGGCGGTGCGTTACGGCTTCGCCTAACGGCACCCTACGTCACGTCATCAGAGTTTATGCGCGCTCAGACCATCAGGAGACCTTACATCAGGAGACATCAGAGATAACGGCCATGGAACAACAGCCAGGTAGGGTGTATCTCGTGGGCGCGGGGCCGGGGGATGTGTCCTACCTCACGATGCAGGCACGGGAGATCTTAGCGATCGCTCAAGTGCTGGTATACGACGCCTTGGTGGATGAGCGGCTGCTGGATCTCGTGCCCGCCGACTGCCAGCTCATTGCCGTGGGTAAGCGCGGCGGGCAGCCCAGTACGCCCCAGGCTGAGATTAATCAACTTCTAGTGCAGCATGGCCAGCATCAGCAGGTGGTGCGGCTCAAGAGTGGTGACCCGTTTATCTTTGGGCGCTGTATGGCAGAAATTCAAGCGCTGCAGGCGGCGGGCTGTGAGTTTGAAGTGGTTCCAGGACTCTCCACCGCCCTGACAGCTCCGTTGCTGGCGGGCATTCCCCTCACCGATCCGGTGTTGAGTCGGAGCTTTGCCGTGGCCACAGCCCACGATGTCGATGCCCTCAACTGGTCTGCCTTGGCACAGATGGAAACCCTAGTGCTCCTCATGGCCACGCGCAACTTAGCCGAGATTATCAACCGCTTGCAGCACCAAGGGCGATCGCCCCAGACCCCGATCGCCATTATCCGCTGGGCAGGCCAACCCCAGCAGCAGGTTTGGACAGGCACCCTACAAACGATCCTGCAGCAAACCAGTCGCCAAGCTCTATCCCCAGCGGTGGTTGTCATCGGAGCAGTGGTGGGGTTGCGCCCCTTTTTGCAGCGCGATATCGGGCAGGATTCAGGAGCGTAAGAGGGGAGATCAACCGTTGTTTCCAATCCCTCAAGGGTGTATTTGTGAGAGTAGTCTGTCGTGAGTTGGTGAACGGTGAACAGTTCGGAGTCAAGTTTTCTGCCTACGTCGTCCTCCCTAGCCCTATCCGGTAAAACCGTTCTGGTGACGCGGGCAGCGGGACAGTCTAGCGTCTTTACCCAGCATCTGCAGCGCCATGGAGCTACGGTGCTGGAAATGCCGACCCTGGAAATTCGTCCGCCCTCTAGCTGGCAGCCGTTGGATGAGGCGATCGCTCTCCTAGATCAGTTCAACTGGTTGATCTTGACCTCGGTGAATGGCGTGAATGGCATGTTCGACCGTCTGGCCCATCATGGGCGCGATCGCCTCCCCGCCACGCTCAAACTAGCGGTGGTCGGACAAAAAACGGCCCAATGTTTGCAGCAGCACGGCATTCAGCCAGACTTTATTCCTCCCAACTACGTCGCCGACTCGCTCATCGACCATTTCCCAGAGGAGCGCGCCCAGTTGAAGATTCTCTTCCCTCGGGTAGAAAGCGGCGGGCGAGATGTGCTGGTGCGGGCATTTACCGAGCAAGGTGCCCAGGTCACCGAGGTGGCGGCCTATGAATCGGGCTGTG
>DATNRH010000004.1 GCA_036703605.1 Candidatus Obscuribacterales bacterium
GAAGGCATTTTGATGGGCCCAAGTCGCCCGCTGAGCGTAGGGAGGCAGGTGATCAAACTGGGCGCGAGGAGCCGATGAGTTATAGCCAGCTTTTAAGCGCCCATAGCCCACCACAAAGAAGGGTAGATAGATCAACAAAGCAGCGATCGCTACGCTGTACAGCAAAATTGTGGGGGTTGAGACTGTCTCAACGAACGAAAGTGCCATGCTTTGATAGGTATAGGTCATGCTGCCCAAACCGTTGGAACTCTAGGGAATGGGTGGATAGCTTCCTAGAGTCCTAGTCTAGGTAAAACAAGGTGACGAGCCGACGCTGATCCTCTGCATCCTGGCAGGTTTTGAGCAGGGTGCGGCTGTCGTGGAAGGCAAAACAGATGAGCTGCTGGCACCGAGAGATAATTTCCTCGTTGCAGATGGCACTAGCCTCTGCTAGGGGCAAGTCATCATGGGCTGGGTTGGTGACGAGGTGCAGCACTTTTTCAAGCTGCTTGCGCGATTCCTTCGGCTGGCGATCGAGGCTTTGGGGTAAAATCACCGTCAACAAATTGGGGTCGGCACGCATGGCCCCCCGGATGGCGGCAGAATTTGTCCCGGTTGCGCCGGAGGTGAGAAGTTGGTTGCCGCCCAACACCAGCGCGTAGCTCATGAGTTCAATGAGATACTGATGGGTCATGGGCACATGCCGCGAACCCAGTATCGCGATCCGCTTCGCTCCGGTCTGTTGGATCGTCGCAAGTTCTTGTAAAAACTCGTCTACCTTCGGCAGGTCTTGCGGTAGGTCTACTGATTGACTCAAAGACGTTAAACACGCTGAAACAACGCAGCTATTTTAGCAGGTGTTGAGCCCCGAAAGCAGGAAAATATCGGGGCGATCGCTCGAATCGTCAGGCGATCGAATCTTTGAAGGACTCCCTGGATAGAGGCAATGAGCAGGAAACTATTGGGGCGATCGCTCGAATCGCTGTCGTCAGGGTTCATGGGATGGGGGTGTCTCAGAGCCAGAAGACGATAGCGGCGGTACCGGATCGTAGCCACCAGGATGAAGGGGATGACAGCGGGAAACGCGCCGCAGAGCCATCCAGCTTCCCTGTATCGGGCCAAAGCGAGCGATCGCTTCCATGGCGTATTGGGAGCAGGTGGGCTGGAAGCGACAGACGGGAGGAAAGAGGGGAGAAATAATCAGGCGATAGAGGCGAACGAGCCCAATCAACAGGGACGTAGCGAGGGATTTCAGCATGGAGGATGGGAGGCGCACTATGACCAGTGTAGCTGTGCAGTAGGTGTTTATTTGGACCTTTTATTGGGGCTGACGTTCTAAAATGTCGTGGATATATAGCTCCTGCACCAAAATCATGCCCACCAGGGCCAGGGGGGTAGCAACTAGCACCCCCAGCGGGCCAAACAGCAGCCCCATGGCGACCACGGCGGTCAGCGTCAGTACCGGCGGCAAGTCGGCGGTCTTCATCTGCACGATTGGGGTGAGCACATTGCCCTCTACCTGCTGCACGATCAGGTAAAACACCGCCACGTACAGGGCCATCATTGGCCCTACGGTAAACCCCATGAGAATGGCGGGCACCGCCGACAGCAGTGCCCCTACCACCGGAATAAACTCAAATAGCCCAGTCAGCACCCCTAAGGCCAGGGCCAGGGGCACGCCCAGTAGGTGCAGGCCAACGCCGATGACCAGGGCGACCAGCACCATTGACACCAGTCGCCCCAGCAGCCACATTTTGAGACCGTTGATTACCTGGTCGATCACCTGGCGGGCACGGGGACGTCCCTGGAGAGGCACCAACTGCACCAGGCTAGACCGGTAGAGATGGGCATCGACGGACAAAAACAGGGCGGTGAAGAAAATAAAAAACAGGTTAGCCAAAATACCAAAACTTTCAGCAAAAGCTCCGGTCAATCTATTCAGAGTGTTTTGTATGCTGGGCAGGTTGCTGGTGTCGTTCAGGTCGTCGATTACTTCGGGGGGCATGTGATCGCTCCAAGGCCCCGAGGTGATAAAGTCTTGCAGCGAAACGAGGGCCGTCTCGACCTGCTCGACTAGATCGCCAAATTGCCCGATCACCGCCGGTACTAGCAGCACTAGGCTTAGCCCTAGCAGCACCAGTGCGATTGCCAGCACCACCCCCAGTGACCAGGGATGGGGGATGGGAGTCAAGCGTTGTACTTGTCCCGCTGCGAACCGCAGGGTGATCGCCAGCAGCACCCCTAAAAACAGCATGAGCAACACGTCGATTAAGACCCACAGCAGCAGTCCTAAGACTCCCAGTAAGGCCAGGGCCATGGTGATTAGTACTATTCGTTGCAGATCGGCACCGCTATTTTTGGCCATAGTGCCCCTAGGATTGCCCCTGAAGATTGGTTGTTGGTTGGTCCAATGCGCGGTTCATGTCCGCTTACTTCATAGAAAACTGTTGCGATCGCTCTGCCACCCCCCCTAGGAGAGAGGTGAGGCTAAATGCTTGCCAATCGTTACGTTCTCCTACGTACTAACCGATCATCTCCGTCGAACTTAGGTCAACTGGGGGAGCATGTTACTCAGATTCAGAGAACGGCTCGGTGACGCCTGTCCAATTAAAGTCATTGATTTGAAGACCGAAGGAGCCCGTCTCACGGGTAGGGCTGTAGCGCAAAAAGATGGAATAGGTGCGTCGCTGATATTGCAGGAGAAGATCGGTATTGATTTCTTCTTGCTCGGTTAGGTTGTAGGAGGTTTGGAAGCCGATTAAGACCGGCCCAAAGAGCTGCACGACTAGTCCACCGGATAGCACTTGGCGATCGCGCAATTCGTCAAAGATGAAGGGCGACTTGGGACCCTCCGGCGTGATGGAGTAGGTCAGGTTAAAGGCTAGATAGTCGAAGGCATCGTCGGATAGATGGCCTACCTGCCCCCGCACGCCAATCGAGGCGGTGATCCCTGTTTGGGTATCTCCGCTGCTGTAAAAGCCCGTAAAACCTTGGAGACGGGTGATGAGATCAAGCGAAGGAACGAGCGGCGTGGGTGTAAACCGCAATCCTTCCTCTCGGGTGGCGGGTAGGGCTTCCCCTGTCCATAGGCGAAAGCTGCGGGAGAGGGTGAAGCCAGCTTCATAGCGGGTGAGGGTGGCGCGGTTATTGGTGCGTGGGCGAGGAGGCAGCAAGTCATCACGCCGCTCTTGGCGAATGTTGGCGTTAATACGGTTGATGCTGGCTTGATAGGTGAGGTTGATCCCCGTATTGCCGAGTTGATAGGTCGGGGATGTGAGGAGTAGCCCGTAGCTCCACTGTACGTTTTGGGATCCTAGACTACCGTTGAAGACGCGATCGCGGTAGGCAGACTGGAACGAGAGGGTATGGCGGTTAATAGACTGACTAATGCGGAGCTGGGCCCGGATGCGTTCGTCGTAGTCTTCCTCTTCAAAGTTGAGGCTGGTAAGTTCGACTTGCCCCGCTAGGCGAGTGGTGGGGCTAAGCTGCATGTCGAGCCGCCCCGTCACGCCGTAGAGCGATGAATCTGATAGATCAAACCCTTGATCAAAAGCGCGCTGAATATAGAACTGCGGTGTAATCTGGACGCGAATGAGGGGCTCGTTGAGCACTTCGAAGGTGCGCTCGATAAAGACTCCATCGCGATCGCGTTCATCAATACCGATGGAAATAGGCAGGGGGCTACTGCGTTCTTGGTCATCAATAATGACGCGATCGCGGAGGAGCGGTAGGGTAAATCCTTGGTCAAAGACCATGCGCGGATTGCGCGCCCGAATTTCGCTGCGAGTGGGCGATAGGCGGGTAAAGGTCACTAAGTTGGAGCGAATTTCCAGTTCTGGAGGGGAGAAGGGATCGTTGGTGAGCCGCACGTTGGTGGCTGTCCAACCGCCGGGGTAAAACTCGATCTGCTCGGCTTCAAAGCGAACACGTTCAACGCCTCCACCCGTTTGTTGCCCTACTATGCTGCTGCCTTCACCGATCGACAAGCTGCCGGTGGAGTTGACGGTGAGGGGTAAGAATTCTTCAGTGGTTTCTGATTCGGGATCCTCGGCGAGGAGTTCGCCATCAGCCGGTCGAGGGGTTGCCGGGGGATCGTTGGTGGGAGATGTTTGACCGCTGGCATTGAAGACGGTGCCTTCCCGCCGCACGAAGTTATACTCCATGCGATCGCCCTGGAGCAGTTGACCGGGTTCGATGTAGACAACATTTCCGTCGGCAACGGCTAGCCGGTTGACCAAATTGACCCGCAGGCGATCGGCCTGCAGAATCGAATCTTGGTAACGCATTTCCACGTTGCCTTCGGCCACAAAGACTTGCTGGGTTTCATCAAAGTCTTGGCGGTCGGCGGTGAGTTCTACGATGTCTTGAGCTGGCTCAACCGGGATGGGAGTATCGCTGGGAACGGGTGCCTCGGTTGCTGGGGGCGGGGTGGATGGATCGGGGATCACCAGGGTGGGGCGATCGCTGTCTTCGGGTGGAAGAACCTCGTCAAGCTCGTCGGTTACTTCCGGATCTAGCCCAGGTGGAACTGTGGGTAGGGTGGGGCGATCGCTGTCTTCAAGCTCGGGGAGATCCTCCCGTTCAAACTCAAGATCTGGCGGCAGGCTTGGCAAGGACGGACGATCGTCGTCCGGTATCTCCGGTACGTCCTCGTTGGGCAAGTCCTCAATCGAGTCGGGAATCGAGCCGGGGATCGTGTCGGGTTCCTGGGATGGAGTGGGAGGAAAGGGAGCAAAAATTGGATCGGGACGAGTCAGATCGGTTTCAGAGGCAGGCGCATCATCGTCCTCTGCGGTCTCTTGCTCTTCAGAAGAGGGCTGAGCCGTAGGTAATTGCGTAAGCTGTCGCTCTAGTTGCTCCAGCAATGCACTCGGCATGGGTAGAGTGCTGAGCCCATGGACTGGGCTATCCGGCGGCAGTTGATGAGAGGTCAACCCATCGAGTTCTGGCAGAGACGTTGGGAATGTAACCCTGTCTGGTTCAGGGGTGGCGGACGAGGGTGCCGCTGCTAGGTTGGATGGCGGTGTGCTGGATGGGGAGGCTATCCCTTGACTTGGACTGACCGTTGCTGCTTGAGGCGTGAACGGAGCATCTGCATGGGGATAGTCCCAGGTGCTTATGGATGGAGTTCCTAGCTCCTCCAAGGGCGTTAGGCTGACGGTCAGACCAGGATCCGCCTGCCAGGCTGACGGCTGTAGCTCTAACGGTGGCCCTAAAACCGATGGCGGTGCGGTTGGAGTGTTGGCGATCGCGGGTAGGACAGGCGTTGTGCTGGCAGGAAGACGCTCAGGCATAACGATCAACTCTGGCGGAGACGGAGCAGGGATGATCGCCGGATCGATGGTGGGGAGATGGGCATTGGCAACGGTTGCTGTCGGCGTTTGGCCCGAAGCCGAGTCTGATGAATCAGACTCTGGGGATTCTAAAACCCTGATAATGGGAGGCGGGGGAGGTGGCTCAACCAGATATGGCATAGACATCTTAAGGGCAAACTAAAGGGCAGCTCAACAAATCATCACAAGCTGCCCTTCTCCAACATAGTCTCGTTCGATCAACCGATTAATTGACCAATAGTCTTAATCAAAATCCCGACGGTTAGGGTTCCGAGCCGGGTCATTTGAAAGAAAGCCAAAAACAAACAGGGCGATAAAAAATCCGACTACGAGGTAAACAGCGATTTTAAGGGTCAGCATGGGGATATCTCCAAACAGTTGCCGTCATCAAGCTTTATTATCATACGAAATGACGTGGCCTTTTGCCGAGAGTTTCCTTGGTGACCCAATTTGCCTCAGGATCGCGATCGCTGCACATGTGTCTGAACCCAGTGCCAAAGGGATGTGGTCCGCTCTTCTAGCCACACCATACTTAGATCTAGCCATTCCAAGACTTGTTCGAGGGGATGCTTCACATAGCCCATGACCAGAGCATCGGTTTCGATCCAGTCGGGTTCTCCAGGATCAACGCCGTTGGGTTGGGAATAGATCAAGCTCTCGGCAGAATGAGTGCTGGCAGGAGGAACTTCGGTGTGTAGCGATGAGGGCTGCTGGGTTTGCAGGGGGGCGGGAGAGGGCTGGGTTGGCTGAAGTGCTTGATAGGGCGTGATCCAGCCGGGGGCTATCCGGGCGGTCGGCGCTGTTGGCCCATGGGTTTCCCAGTCTTCATAGCGCAGACCCCACGATGCGGCTGGATCCGGGGTGGGGTGGGTGGGCACGAGGGCAGAGGTTTCAGGATTCCAGAAGGTGCGCAGGGTCTGCCAGGGCGATCGCTGGGGACTAGGAATCTGGCGTTCTGGCAGGGCTTGGGCTTCTTGGAACAGGTTAGCGGCGATCGCCACCGGCCCGGTCTGCATCCAGGCGATCGCTTGGTTCATCCAGCGCATGGGCGGCAGGACGCGATCGTCGGTCATGGGTAGGGCTAGACCCTGAGTCGGTGGCGCATAGATGCGCTGCTGGTGGTAGTAGTCGGCTAGGGCTAAGACCATGCGGTGCTGGAGGCGAGTTTGTTGCTCTGGTGTCAGGCAGTCCACCACGCTGTTTTCATGGCCGATGAGAACGAGGGCTTGGCTGGTCACCTGGCAGGCCAGACCTTGGATGACTTGGGTGGTCTCGCTCTGCTGCAGGTAGAGGCGACCGGCAGGTAGGGCCAGGGGCGCAGCGGGTTTGAACTGGGAGATGAGCGATCGCAGCCAGTTTTGCAGACGGGGCGGCCGGGGTTCGAGAACGGCTGCAGGATCGGGGTTCGCCTGGGCGGGGTCTGACGTTGGCTCCATGGCATCTTCCCAGATGGCGGGCAGATCTAGCGACGGCAGCGATCGCAGGGTGTCGTGCAGGGGCGTGTCGGCGGTGGGCGGGGCTGCTGCGGTTCCCAGTTGGGGTAAAACCCGCCGCACGGTTTGCCGCAGTTGTCGTCCTAAAACGCGGGTCGTTTGGGTAGCCACATAGAAGGGATAGAGCAGCACCTGCACCCCCCAGACCATGGCGATCGCACTTTTGCGCCAGGTTAGCTGCAGGTCGTCCCGCAGACGGCGATAGTTCTGGGTTAATTGATTTAAAATGCGGCTTTGATAGGGCCCTGTGGTCATGGTGCGATCGTCCTATCGATGGAGGTGTGGTGCTCGAACCCATACACTGAAACAGAAGGCTGAGCGGTGAGGTTGCTGATCAGAAGTGGTGAAGAACCGTCCGCTAGCTGTAGCTCAATCCTATCTCGAATCTTGCCCAGACCCATGATTGATTCTGTTGCCGATGCGGTCACCTGTATTACCCAAGCGAGCGATCGCCTGCGCAGCCTCACCCAGGCTGTGATCCAAACCACCTGGCAGGCGGTCTACGTGCCTGACCTGACCCCACCCACCCAATCGGCTCCCTGGGCGATCGCTCCCGTGAATGAGCGGGGGCATGTGGCCTGGGCGAAGGGGCAGCAGGTGCTGTGGCTACGGCAGGTGATCCGAGTGCCAACCGCCCTCGATGGCTACCCCCTGGCGGGATTGACGCTGCGGCTGTCGCTGCTGTGGTGGGCGGAGTTAGCCCAGATTTTTGTGGATGGTCGCTTGGTGCAGGAAGGGGACTTGTTTGACTGTGCCGTGCGGCTGATGCTCAGCGAGGCGGTACAGCCAGGGCAGGACTTTGAGGTGGCGCTGCGATTGGTGAGTCCGGGGCATGATGACGGAGCCCTGGTCACCTCCATCTGTCTTTACGAAAATCCCCAGGGTGGTTTGGAGCCGGTGCCGGAGCCAGGCTTTGTGGCGGATGAACTCACGGTAATGCTGCAGTACTATCAATATTTGGCTCCTGAGAAACTAGAGGCGATCGCCCTTGTGCTTCATGAGATCCCCTGGGGTGCCCGTGCTCACCGAGCTGCCTTTGACCATGCCTTGGCGGGACTGCGCGATCGCCTGCGTCCCTTGGGTTACCTGCTCAAACAACGGACGATCTCGGCCCTAGGCCATGCCCATTTGGATCTAGCCTGGCTCTGGCCAATTCCGGAAACCTGGGAAGTGGCAGAACGTACCTTTCAATCGGTGTTGGATTTGCAGGCAGCCTTCCCTGAACTGCTGTTTGGTCATTCCACCCCGGCTCTCTACGCCTGGCTGGAGGAGCATCGTCCCGAGATGTTCGCCCACATCCAGCAGCAGATTCAGCAGCAGCGCTGGGAGGTGATTGCTGGCCTGTGGGTGGAGCCGGAGCTGATGATTGTCCAGGGAGAATCGATTGTTCGGCAAGTGCTCTATGGTCAGCGCTACTGCCGCGATCGCTTTGGTGACTACAGTGCCGTGGCCTGGCTGCCCGACAGCTTTGGCTTTTGTGCCCAACTGCCGCAGATTTTCAGCCAGGGCGGCATTCGCTACTTTGCCACCCTGAAGCTGGACTGGAACGACACCACCCGCTTTCCCCATCGTCTTTTTCAATGGCGATCGCCCGATGGTAGCCAGGTTTTGAGTATCATGCTGCCGCCGATTGGTGTGGGTATTGATCCCATCAAAATGAGCCAGGTGGCTGGAAATTGGGAACAGCAGACCCAGGTGCAGGAATCGCTGTGGCTGCCCGGCGTGGGCGACCATGGCGGTGGCCCTAGCCGCGACATGTTAGAGGTGGCACGGCGCTGGCAGCGATCGCCCTTTTTCCCAACCCTGACCTTTGATCGGGTGCATTCGGTGATGGATCGCCTGGCCGCATCCTCAACGTCTCTCCCCGTTTGGCAAGACGAGCTGTATTTAGAACTCCATCGCGGTTGCTACACCACCCACGCCGATCAGAAATGGTACAACCGTCGCTGTGAAGAAGCCCTCTACCAAGCGGAACTGTGGTCGAGTCTGGCTACCCTAGTGACCGCCTGCGACTACCCGGCAGCGGCTTTAGAAACGGCTTGGAAACAGGTCTTATTTAATCAATTCCACGATATCTTACCCGGTTCTTCCATTCCCGAGGTTTTTGTTGACGCCAATCAATCCTGGCAAGCGGCCCTAGAGACCGGATATTACCTTCGCGATCGCGCCCTAGAAGCGATCGCCTGTCGAATTGATGCAACGCCTCCTAGATCCGATGCTCGTCCGGTGCTGTTGGTGAATTCCTTATCTAGAGAGCGATCGGCGGTGGTAATATTATCCTTGCCCGATGCGAATTGGATGGCTGTGGATCACCAAGGTCAACCCCTACCGGCCCAGCGCAGCGGTACAATAGACGCTCCTAAGCTTTTGGTTTCAGTCACGGTGCCCAGTGTGGGCTATTACCTGGTGTGGCTAGTGCCGGAACCCTCGATGGCAGGATCAGGGGGCAGCGATCGCCCTGACCACTGGTGTTTAGAGAATGACTATCTCCGGGTGCAGATTGATCCTGAAACCGGAGATATTGCTAGCCTCTATGATTACCAGAGCGATCGCCAAGTGCTCAGCGCTCCCGGCAATCAGCTTCAAGCCTTTCGCGATCGCGGTCAATATTGGGATGCCTGGAACATCGCCCCCGACTATGCCGACCATGCCCTACCGCCCACAACCCTGGTCTCCATCCAGTGGCAGGAGTGGGGCCCTCTGCGCCAACGGCTGCGGGTGGTGCGTCATCTGAATCAGTCCACGATTACCCAAGACTATGTGCTAGATGCGCGATCGCCCCTTCTGTGCATGGAAACCCAGGTGGATTGGCAAGAAGAACAGGTGGTTTTGAAAGCTGCCTTTCCTTTGGCGATCGCTGCCGATGTGGCGACCTATGATGCTCCCTTTGCCGCGATTGAGCGATCGACCCGACCCACAACGCCAGCGGAGCAGGCCAAGTGGGAAGTGCCGGCGCTGCATTGGGCAGATGTGACCCAGGCGGATGGGGACTACGGCGTCAGTCTGCTCAGCGATACGAAGCATGGATATGATAGCCAGCCTAGCCAACTGCGCCTAACGTTGCTGAAGGCTCCCCTCTGGCCAGACCCTCAAGCCGATCGCGGTCATCACCAATTTACCTACGCTATTTATCCCCATGGTGGCAGTTGGCAAGCTGCCCATACAGTTCACCACGGTAAATATCTAAATCAACCTATCCAAGCGATCGCTCTCCCTGGAGTTGGAGATACGCCGACTCTGCCACCGGTGGGCAGCTTTTTGGAACTGCCCGATAATTTGATTCTGGCGGCCTTGAAGCGATCGGAGGACTCGCCCAACCATTGGATTGTCCGTACCTATGAATGCCATGGACAATCTGCACCTAGGGTCGATTGGGCAAATCTTGGTCTGCTCTCGGCCTATGTCGATCCTCAGTCGGTGCGGCCGGTTAATCTG
>DATNRH010000005.1 GCA_036703605.1 Candidatus Obscuribacterales bacterium
CCACGCATTGGGCAGGCTATCATCGCCGCTTTGCTCATGCACAGCTCATGCTGGGGGATGATGTGGTGTTGCCGCCAAAGCGCAAGAAGCGGATCCCGCCAAGAGGAAAGGGAAAGTTCAAGCTGTGCGTGTACCTGGACACGTCCTATAGCTGCACCAGTGAGTCGAAGCGCTTCTTTTCCCTGGTAACCAACATGTCGCCCGAGCGCTTCGAGATCGCCTTGCACTCCTTTTCCGATGGTGTGAAGAAGCACGAGATTGAGACAGGAAAATTCAACTATCGGCTTGGAGGCACCAATATCGATGCGGTATTGGACCATGCTGGAAGCCTGAGTGCGGAAAAGGAGTTTGACGCCATTGTGGTACTGACCGATGGGGAGTTTGACGACGTGCGACGTAACCCGCGCATTCGGCAACCCGAAAAGTGGCATTGGGTGATGACGGGTCGGCGTCGACACACCATGCCGGTGGAAAGTCACTTTTACGATCTGCCTCGCCGTTTGTGAATCGGCATCGGTGGAGGTCGTTGGTCCTAGCTATGGTTGGTTAGGGCGAAAATTCGCCACGCCACGCCACCTGTCAATCCCAATATTGTGGGAAAACGCGTCATGCGATTGTTGAGATGCGAATTCAGGCACTCGCTGGCGAGAGGAAATAGGGCCTTCACGCTTCGGCGGTCGAGCCCCCGAGGTTGTGGCATGTCTATCTTCAGAGGCCGATCAATGTCCGAGGGGGTACGGCACCTGAGGCTCCAGGCCATCCCAACATATTGAAATAAAAGCATTATGCATGATACTAAGCTTGTCATAGCTCTGGATCATCTATGGGGTCATAACTTTATCTTAGTACTTTCCATTATTCTGGTATGACCAATCGGTGGTTTTCGACTATCCTTGATAAGACTAGGCGCATTGAATTAAGGTGGCAGACCATGGAAATAACTCGTCTACTGAAGGTGATGGGCAGGCCTCAGCGAGTAGGGATGATGCTGGCGAGTCGCCATGTCACTCAAAGTGGCATGATCGTACTGATGCTAGGACTAGGAACTGGGATTGTCTACGCCACCGGAGGGACGGCATATGCCTATCCCTATATGATGCTAGTTCCCGTTTTGCTCGCTGCCTGTTGGTATACCTTACCGGGCGGCTTGATCACTGCCCTTTCAGCAGGCATTGCAATGGCGGTCATGCCCCTCGATACACACTTGGGTATCGAACAAACTCCCACGAATTATCTTTTGCGAATAGCATTTTATCTGCTACTTGGCGGTATCGCGGGCTGGCTTTTTGAGTCCAGGCGCCAGGCTTTCCTGAGCCATCGGGACGTCGCACGCACCGAACAGCATTCAGGGCTAGCCAATCAGGTTGCCCTCAGTGAAGACCTCCATGACATTTTGTCCGCGATGCCTCTGCCAGTCGTATCAACCGGGCTAATCAAGGTGAAGATTACCGATATGGCTGACGTTATTGAAGCCCTAGGACTACAGGCTGCGGATGATCTGATCATTGCGGTGAGTCAACGGATTAGCCAGCAGGTCCGTGGAGGGGGGCAGGTCTACCGCATCAGTCCCGATGAAGTGGCCTTGGTCGTGCTCGATGTCAGGCCAGGTGATCTCGACACTATCAGCAAAAGGTTGCTCGAAGTCGGTGAAGAGAGTCACTTGATTGAGCGGGTGCCTGTGCGTGTCCAATTGGCAATCGGTAGTGCTATCGCGCAACGAGGCGATAAGACCCCAGCAGAGCTTCTTCGAGAGGCCCGTGTTGCGCTTTTAACGTCGGTTAGACAGCGGCGAGGGCATACACACTTCAGTCCAACATTCGATCAGCGCTCTTTAGATTCTTTCAAATTGATTGGACGGGTGCGAGATGCTCTCGCTGAGAGGGAGTTTGATCTGCATTACCAGCCCAAGATTCGCTTGTCTGACGGATGTGTCTGCGGATGTGAAGGGCTGATCCGCTGGCGTGGAGATAATGGTAAGTTGATCCCGCCAGGCCAATTCATGCCTAAGGTAGAAAACACCTCGCTGATTGGTCCGATCACCCACTTCGTAACTCAAGTGGCAGGCGCATTTTCCATGCACATTGGGGACGAAAGCAAAATTGGCATTAATTTATCAGTACATAACCTGTACGACGAGGA
>DATNRH010000006.1 GCA_036703605.1 Candidatus Obscuribacterales bacterium
ATGGTGAAGCGCGAGGACGGGCCGCAGAATATTGGGGAGAAGACTATCTAGAGGGCGATCGCTGGGTGAGAACAATGGGTATTCCCCAGCGATCACAGACTTGGTATCAAGCGCAAGATCCTGTTTTTCGGGAGTATCTGGATGCATTTGCTGCTGGTATCAATGCCTATGCTGATGCTCATCTAGAACGCCTGAGTGAGGAGGTGAAAGTCGTTTTACCTGTAACTGCAGTAGATGTTCTGGCTCACAGTCAGCGATTGCTCAATTTCACCTTTGTGGTAAATCCGGGGCGCGTCGTCAACCTGAGTGAAACCCAGACGTCTCACGCCACATCAACACCTTCAACGGCATGGCTTACCCGTCTATGTCATCATCCGGAAGCGCAGTCTTTCTGTATGGGCTTTGATGCAACCAATTCTCCCGCTTTAGGATCTAATGCTTGGGCGATCGCCCCTTCTCGATCCGCTAGCGGAAATGCCATGTTGTTGGCCAACCCTCATCTACCTTGGTCTGATCCATTCTTCTGGTATGAAGCCCAGCTTGTCGGGCCAGGCATAGATGCGTATGGCGCAACGTTAGTAGGAATTCCAGTGTTAGCTATCGCTTTCAATGACTCCCTAGGATGGACACATACCATTAACACATACGATGGTTGGGATGCCTATGAGCTAATGCTGACAGAAGGTGGATATCTCTTTGACGGTGAGGTGAATGCCTTTGCTACCGAAGAACAAACCCTCAACGTAAAGCAAACTGGCGGAACCCTGCAAACCATTCCTCTGACGATTCAATATTCTATTCATGGGCCTGTGATCGAGCAATCTGAGGGACGGGCGATCGCCCTACGCGTTGTAGGGCTGGAGCAGCCCTACGCGCTCACCCAATGGTGGAACATGGCACGGGCGAAAAACCTAGAAGAATTTGAAACCGCACTCCAGATGTTACAAATTCCGATGTTTACCATCCTGTACGCCGATCGAGCGGGGCACATTCTGCATGTGTTTAATGGTCAAGTTCCTATCCGTACCGAAGGAGATTTTGCGGATTGGTCTACTCTTATTCCGGGCAATACCTCCACAGCACTGTGGGCTGAAACTCATCCCTACTCTGATCTTCCCCGCGTGCTTGATCCTCCCAGTGGATGGTTGCAAAATGCAAATGACCCACCATGGACAACGACCATTCCCCAGCCCCTCGACTCTAGCGATTACCCAGCCTATCTGGCCCCCCTGGGCCAATGAGCCTGCGAGCACAGCACTCAGCTCAAATGCTACGGGACGACCCTCAGATTACGTTGGAGGAGTTAGAACGATACAAACACTCCACCGAAATGGAACTCGCTAACCGCCTCTTGCCCGATCTCTTCGCCGCAACTCAGCCGCAAGCCGGATCATTGCTGCAACAAGCGTTAGAAGTACTGGCTCAATGGAATCGACGTGCGGATGCAGACAGTCGAAGAGCTGTTTTATTTGCAGCGTGGGCAGATGAAATTGACCCAGATCAGCTATTCACCGTTCCCTGGAATTCGGATCAGCCTTTGACTACTCCTAGACAACTTACCCATACGACAGAAGCGATCGCCGCACTAGAAAAGGCTGCTACTCAAGTCCAGCAAACCCACGGGCAGTTAGATATATCTTGGGGAGAGGTTTTTCGGCTAAAATTGGGCAATCGCAATCTACCTGTCAGTGGTGGTTCCGACGATCTGGGCATTTTTCGCACCCTCTGGTTTACGCCCAATGAAGATGAAACCTTTACGGCGATAGGAGGAGATTCGTTTATCGCCTTAGTTGAGTTTTCCTCCCCCCTTCAAGCCAAGGTTTTAACCGCCTATGGCAATTCAAGTCAGCCTAATTCACCCCATGCCGGCGATCAAGGGCAAATAATCTCGCACCACGCGCCGTCCGAGTTGCTCCAATTTTTCACGGACGCCTATGCGGGCTTGTACCTCTTGTTCTCCAGCATGAAACGGAGATTCAGCCTGAGTCCAACCGGGTGATGCCATAGTAGATTCCTCCCTTGCTCAAGAATGACGGGTAACGGAGTGTGGTCTTAACCGCCCAGAGCGATCAGCTCCATGCGAATGCCGCCGGGAATGTAAAACATCATGTGCTGAGTGGAGCCACCACCGAGAGGTTCGGGAGCAAACTCAATCTCAACCCCTTCAGTCGTGGTTAAGGTTTGATAGAGAGATTTGAGCGTTTCTAGCCCGTCTACTTTCAACGCAAAGTGATGTAAACCAATGTTGTTTTTGCGATCAAAGGCTACAGCACTAGCGGGATCTGTGGCTTGCCAAAGCGTTAGTAAAAGTGTGCCATCGGACAGGAAAAAAGCAGGATAATCAGGAATTTCACCAACCTGTTTGAATTCAAACACGTTCACGAAGAAATCTCGTGCTGCCGCTAAATCTGGAACCGTCAGACCCATATGATGAGCGCCTTGAGTGATAGCCATGGTAGTAATTCCTGTCAATAAATGAATGAATGGTTCGTAGAGAGATTAGAGGGTTTCTACCGTTCAGTCTGCAACCGCGAGAAAGACTGGGATAGCGCCTCTGGAGTGAGGGCAAGTTCGCTGGCGATCGCCGCTGAACCCAACGCGAGCCAGTATCAATTCAGGAAGATCAACCCCAAAAACAGGGCGATGTCCTCAAAAAATCGTCTGAAAAGCACTGTTATTACGCAGCATTGCTGACCATAGGAACCCGTCGAGTCCCTTCACTGCGGCGAATATCACGCCAAATTTGGGTGGCGGCCAACGCCCCATCTGAAGCCGCAACGATGACTTGATTCATGCCCACTTTCAGATCACCCACGGCAAAAATTCGAGGGTGAGACGTGCGATTCATCGTGTCGGTCACCACGTTGCCGCCGTTGTAGTCGAGGTCAATGCCGTTGAGATAATCGGCATGATATTTCGACCCCATTGAGATCAGTCCGGCATCCAGTTCCACAACAGAACCGTCTGCCAACTCTACCCCAGACATCTGATGGTTTTCGCCAAGGAACTGGTGAATCGGCTGCTCATTCAAGGTGTAGCCCTTTTGAGTCAGGCGATCGCGCAACTCTGGGCCGACTTCAAACGCGCCGTTGGTGAATACCGTGATATGCGGGGTAAACCAGCCCAACGAAAACGCCACTTCTAGACTCGATTCATTGCTGCCAAAAACTCCCGCCCGCTGATCGCGCATCTCGTAGCCGTCGCAGATCAGACATACATGTAAGTTGTAGCCCGCATAGTCAAACACATTTTTCATGTTTGAGAGCTGCGGCAGGTGATCGATGATGCCGCTAGCCGCAATCAGATAACGACTGCGAAACACTTCGTAGGTCGGGTTTTGACGACCTACGCGCACCCGCACCGCAAAGGTTTCGCCTTCATCAAGCACCTCTTCCACATAAGCATTGAGATAATCGCCATCGAGGGACAGGTAGTGATCTTTGCCTTGCTTCAGAACCTCTCGACCCGGCGTATCGGAGGGCAACCCGAGATAATTGTGCAACTCTTGCATCCCAAACGAACGGGCCTTGCCTTTATC
>DATNRH010000007.1 GCA_036703605.1 Candidatus Obscuribacterales bacterium
GCGTCTGGAGCAAGGAGTCAGAGGAGGGCAAAGAGCTTGAGGATCTCTACAGCAAGGCCGCTCTGGTGAACGAGGCCAAGCTCATGCTCGAGTACCTGTATGCAGCCCCAAGCCATCTACGGAACCGCATGCCCGATATCACGTGGACCGTCTTCCGTCTTCCACCGGACGTCAATGCCAACCAACTTCAAAGGTTCGTTGTATTTTTGGAGACGTCAAAACAGAATGCCCTCGTGTTTGAGCAGGGCTCGAAGACCGCACTGCTCAGCCTCTACAAGAGGCACAAGGTAGCGAAGGCCAACGACCTTGCGGTGGAAACCTACAATACCCTGCTCCTGCAAACCCCTCTCAAGGACGTAAAGGTGCAAGACCTGCGCCTTCTGCTCATAGCCCAAATGAGCTTTGCCCTTTCTGAGCCGCTCACCCGCATCGCTTGGCAGGACGAGTTCCCCATCGAGAAGTGGGACTGGCCAGTACCCAACTCCGAGCGAAGGCAGTCGATCTGCTTGATCCCCAACGGAGAAGCGTGTCCAGATGGTCTCCGCTACACCCTTCTCCTTGGCATCGACGGGACCTTGGAGCGACAGCAAGCTGACGGTCCATTGTTCCCCAAGGCACCTGGTGCAGGGTTCATGGAGAAGAGGAACGGCTCATATGACCGTGATGTTGCCAAGTATCTGGTAGGTCACCTTTTTAACACCGAGCCATTTTCCCACCTTGGCCTGCGCCTGGCACGCCGTACAGGATGCAAGGAGCGCCTGCTAGGCTTTGTCTTCTATGCATGGCCGACACCGCCGCTGATGATGCACTATGCCAAAACAGTGCATTTGCACGCCCTGGCCACGGAGTTCCATGACTACTTGCCAGGGCTCATTCCTGTCATATTGGAGCTCCTTGAGGTTCACCGCATTGACCCTCTTGTTGTCCAGGTACTCTTGATGTAATGTTGCTGTCCCTGCCCTCACCTGCTCAACTGTGAGTCTGGGGTAAAGCAGTTGTGATCATGGAACGTCGCCTTGCAGGGGACTTTCTCATGTACAGAATGTTAGAATGCTCATGCATTCGATGCAAGACGCCTCCGCCAATCTTGCCAACGAGAAGCG
>DATNRH010000008.1 GCA_036703605.1 Candidatus Obscuribacterales bacterium
CGAACCGATGTGCCACTCTGTTTCGCCTCATCCGAGACTGGGGTTCCGTTAGCCACAAACCTACCACACAAAGTGTAACACTACCACCAGTACTACTACCTAATACTACTACTTTGTACCAACTCTTTCTTTTCAACATGCGATTAACATGGAAACTTCTATTTGCCCTCTTGGGCCTGAGCAGCATGAGCTACGCTCAGTGCATCGACCAACCTATCGCTGGTCAAAATTGCTTTAGCGGAGCATGCTACAACGATGCTTGCGCTTGCTCCTCAGGTTTTAACGGAGCTGACTGTACCACTCCGGTAGGCGAGACGCAGACTAAGCTTTGCAGGTGCTCGGGTGTGATGCCAACTTCAACCAGCTCCAGAACCTCCAGACCAACAACTTCCCCACCCTGGATTTGAGCGCTTCAGGCCTTGTGAGCGGAGCCCTCAACATTGTGGTCAACTCGCCCCTCGTGTCCAACCGCACCTCTAGCCGTGTCTACCTCTCCAACGACCTCGGAACGGAGACCTGTGGCTGGCCTCAGCTCAGCGCTTGGAGCAAAGACTTTGCCGCGTGCCAGGAAGTCTACACCTTCAACCAGGCCTGGTCCACGGCCCTGAACTGTGGCTGGGACGTTGACAACAGCGAGCAAGGCTACACCTCCTACACGTCCAACATCTTCGTTGTGCACGACGACCAAGTCGACACTTTCCGCGGTAGCCCCATTGTCCGCGAGACCTCGCACATCATTCCCATCAAACTTCGCTTCCAGAACAGCGTTGAGGTCGACACCAACATCAATGTTTTCAGCTATGTCAACTTGCTCTCAGCCATCACTGAGCAGCGCTACGATCCCGACATCACCATTGCCGAGGGCCGCCTGGCCATCACGACCTCTTTGCAGTGGCCATTCGTCATTGACTCTTTTGTCTTGCCCAACTTCCCCGCCAACCTCACCACCGCGCTCTCCAACAGCACCGTGGCGTGCCTCGACCAACTCGACCAGCCCTCGTTTGTCATTGACATCGACCCAATCACAGCCTGCTCGCTCTCTGGCGACTACCAGCTCAACTTCACGCTTGCGTGCCGCGGAAACCCTGCCGACTGCCCTCTCGA
>DATNRH010000009.1 GCA_036703605.1 Candidatus Obscuribacterales bacterium
GGCTTCTCGGCAGCCTGTCCAGTGGATGCCAGTTTGGCTTCTGGGGGCAGTTTTTCGACCGTTTTTTTTTACTGTTGGCCTGGTAATAAAAAAAAAATTGGTTTGAATCAGATAAAGTAGGGACTACGATAAGGGGTGTCCTCGTCATCTGGAAATTACCGCCATTTGGGCGACCAACACCTCGGACACCCATTTAGACTCGCAAAAGTGGGTTTTATAGCAACTGAAGGGCCGATGATCAACAAAAGACGACGGAAACCCTTGTTCGCCTTCAGTTGAACGGCAACATTAACTTAAACACGTAGAATGGGTTGAGGAAATGTTTTGAAGGTTTCGTCAAGTGTAAGCGCTTTTATTATTCGTGACAATGTTGACACCTGGTTTTGGGTCCGTACCAGCAGAGTTAGCAAGAAAGATGCGAAGCACAACCATGAAGCGTCAACACGTGAGAGGTTCAAGGAAGTGTTTACCAGGTCCTATGAGGTTGTGTTTATCTTCTGAAATTCTTTCTGTTCCCATCTAACATAGCCACGCGAAGAAGAGAGAAGTAGACATCATTCAAGTACTGACATGCGAAGACCAAGCAGTGACCAAAGTACTGGGGAGGCAAAATACAGCGGGCATTTACCACCTTTCAAAAAGATGTTCTGCCAATCATAGAAGCTCGAACGCTGGCGACGCTAAGTGCGGGGTTTTCACTTTTTTGTACTTAAAGGCGCAGAAAGGATCTGGTATAGCATCTTTTGGAGATCAAGCGAACCCTAGTCTGGACTCCCGGAGACCAGACTCAGAACCCTGTCTTCAAACACTGACTTCAAGTCCAGATTTGGTGAGCCAGGCCCGCCAAGTCCAGACTTGGTGTGCTAGGCAGTGCCCGAGGCAGTGTGCTCGGCAGTGTGCTAGGCAGTGTGCTAGGCAGTGTGCTAGGCAGTGTGCTAGGCAGTGTGCTAGGCAGTGTGCTAGGCAGTGTGAGGCCAGTCTCGAGCTCCTTTCGAGCGAGCCATTGTTGTACTTTCTTTGCTTGTCATCTCGCTCTCTAACCCCTCTCGGCTACCTCTGTGGAGGAAGTCATCGCCAGCCAGCTGCTTCACACCAGAACACTACCTAGGTCGCCGCTCCTCGAAACTATAAGTTATAGTACCTCGAGGCGGACTGCGGCGGCAGCGAGCCTTCAGTTTGGCTGCCATGCGTTCAACGATCGAGTAGCGCTTCGCCATCTTCCCCTCCGCAGCAGCAAGGTGAATAGAGTTGATTATGCAGCGAAAACGTAGGCGCTCCTCACGAGGAATGGATCGGGCGTAGTAAGAACGGGTGTCCGCGGGCTCTCAGACTGGCGCTCCCTGCGGCGCCTCAGGCCAGACTCTGAATCGGGTCCCTGGGCCGAGTGGCTCCTAGGGACCTTAGAGGGGTTCGGAGGTGACTCTATTGGCGTGGATAGGCTCGAGTTGGGACCTATCCTTGCCGAAAAGACTCACGAACCTTCGCGAGGGCGCCTCTCGTGGTCTCGGCTTGGCAGTCCTTCACCGAGTGAGGAGGAGGGGCTACCTAGGTAGTGTTGGCTGGCGATGACTTCCTCCACAGAGGTAGCCGAGAGGGGTTAGAGAGCGAGATGACAAGCAAAGAAAGTACCAACAATGGCTCGCTCGAAAGGAGCTCGAGACTGGCCTCACACTGCCTAGCACACTGCCTAGCACACTACCTAGCACACTGCCTAGCACACTGCCTAGCACATTGCCTAGCACACTGCCTAGCACACTGCCTAGCACACTGCCTAGCACACTGCCCTACAACTGCCTAGCGCTGCCACTAGACTGTGTAGATTCAAGCAGTCTGCCTAGCAGGCTTCCCAGCAGACTGCTAGCAGATTTCCAAGCAGGCCGCCAAGCTGCCTAGCCAAGCAGACTGCCAAGCAGGCTGCTAAGTAGACTGCCAAGCAGTTTGGAGTCCCTTGTCATCGTTGGGAGACTGGGCTATGTGGGTTAGACTTAGGCTTGGGTCAGTGTTTGGAAGGCGTAGGGGCTAGGGGTTGGAGTCTAAAGCTCACTCTTTCAGGATACACTCTAAGTTTGATCTTATGCAGAATTTGGCGCACCATGCCTTTTTCAACTTTGCTGGTCTGAGGGATGACACTCGGCATAACTTCTTCATTTACATGCGCCCTTCCGATCGCAAAT
>DATNRH010000010.1 GCA_036703605.1 Candidatus Obscuribacterales bacterium
TACTTAGAATTTCGCGGTTATGAAGTCATTACTGCGGAGAACGGTCGCGAAGCCCTAGAGGTTTTGGAAGACGATATTCCAGATCTGATTATTTGTGATGTTATGATGCCGGAAATGGACGGATACTCCTTGGTGGAGCACGTTCGCAAAGATCCGCGCACCAGTTGGATTCCGGTCTTATTCCTATCTGCTAAGGGACAGAGTCAAGATCGCGTGAAAGGGTTGAACACCGGTGCAGATGTCTACATGGTGAAGCCTTTTGAGCCGGAAGAGCTTGTGGCTCAAGTAGAAGCATCGCTCAAGCATGGGGAGCGCCTAACCAAGCGTAAGGATCGTAGCCCAGATGATGGCCCTAAAATCCATGTGCCTTTTGATGTAGAACTGACGCCAACGGAATTGAAGGTGGTGCAGTATGTAGCACGAGGTATGGCTAACCGGGAAATTGCCGAGGGATTGAGCGTTAGTCAGCGCACCATTGAAAGCCATGTGAGCAATATGCTAGGCAAAACTGGTTTACATAACCGTACCGAACTGGCTCGCTGGGCGATTGAAAACAGCATGGCCTAAGCGATATAATGCAGTCTTAAACGCCTCCCAACCTATAGGCTGAGGGGCGTTTTTGTTGGGATGGTTTTATAGCTCTACAAATTCGTAGACTACTGCGCCGGAGTCGGGATCATTGGCTAAGCCGACATAGCCGGACTTAAACATAGTGCGCAGGGTTTTTTCAGCTTCGTCAAAGGTGCAGCCGGTGGCAATGACGGCTTGGGTGACCGACAGTCGTCCATTGTGGTTATGGGCTGCCTTAGCTAGCTCAACCATCAATTGGTCAGCCGTTCTAGGGCGTGCAGGGGGAATGACTTGGGCAGGGGTGTTAGAACCGTTGAGCGGCACTCCGTAGGGAGACATGCCTAGCCTCGCTCGGATTTCAGCATTATGGGCTTCGACCATGTCGGGAATGTAGAAGAGGTCGATGATTTGCCCAATTCCAAAGAGCCCGAACGTGATCAACCAAACAAAGCCAGACGCATAGCGTTTGTTATAAAAGCGATGGAGACCCGCCAGCCCACATATGGGCCAGACTGCCCAGAGAAGGTAGGCGACGGTTTTGTTGTTCATGCTGCTCATGATCGAAAATTGTGCCATTCAAGGTGGAACATCACGTTATGAGATTTCGACGTTGAAATCTAACGGGTACGAGTACGAACAGAGGAGCAAGCGAACGGCAATAGATGAATGGCGATCGCCTGCGCTGAGTCTATTCTAACGAGCGTCATTTGGGGCCATCTTAATGAAGACATCACTCTTAGCATCCCGAATTCCTAACGCGATCGCTTCCCTATCTAGGTCTGCTCTTTGGCTACGGATGATGATGGTGGGTAGCTTGGTAACGGGGGGAACGTTATGGTCTTTGGCAGCGATCGCCCAACCGATGGATGAGCTTGACAAGACGCGGGATAACCTACCTCTTACCATAGCTCCAGACTCTTCTCCTGAGCTGGAGAATCAGCCGGTTCGTCATCTGTCCCACTTGGAGCTGAAGGAAGGGCGATCGCGCTTAGACCATGGCAATGGGGACTGGCATGGAGATAGCCTGCCGCCACATCCGTCTCCTGGGATCATGGGCATGGATGAGACGATCCAGAGTCTCGACCGTGATCTGGCCCAATCGTCTGATCCGGAAGTACCTGATCCGCTAGAGATGTCCCCAAGTTCCGGTGATGTACTGCCGGTTGAGGTCGAGACGACGCCAGAAGAAGACCGTGCAACGCCAGATGACGCCGATCTCAACCTGAGAGATCCGGAAGCAGCCGATAAGCCTAGAACACCGACTACTTCCGCCAAGCCAGAGGCAGCAGATGAGGAATCTCCCACGGCCCGCCAGCAGCTTTTGATCCATGCCGATCGTCTTTTTCAACAAGGACGCCGGGAAGAAGCGGAGGTGCTGTATCGCCAAGCCAAGGGACAGGGGTTCACTAGGGCGGAAGATCGCGATCGCCCGATGCCCTATCGCGATCCGTCCCAACTGTCTCCGGCGGCCAGTGTCTACTGGCGGGAGGCTCTGGAGGGCCAGGCCAGCAATTTAGAAACCCGCATTTTGGTACCGCTAGAGCTGCTGACGGAAACCGAGCCCGCGTTCATTCCCGGGCATTTGCTCTATGCGGAGATGCTTAGCACCTACGATCGCCAGGCCGATGCCATTTTGGTTCTAGAGCGAGCGGTGAATCTGTATCCCCACGATGCCGAGCTGGCCCAAGCGCGGGTGGCGGCTTTGGTGGCCGATGAACAATGGTTGGAAGCCTCGTTAGCTGCCCGCCAATTTTCTTTGTTCAACCCTGATGCGGAAACGGCAGAGGAGATGGGCATCTTGGCGGATGACTATTTGGGACGATTTCAGTCGCGGCTGCGCAATCGACTGCGGGCCAATGCGATCGCCAATGTAGTAACCGGAGCGATTGGCTATGCCCTGACGGGAGGATTATTTGGGCCATTTTCGGCCGTTGAAACCACGATGTTGATGCTGCGGGGTGAGTCGGCGGTGGGAGATGCGATCGCCAACCGCGCTCTGGATCGGTTAGATATGGTTGAAGACGAAGAGGTCATAGCCTACGTCAATGAGCTTGGCCATGAATTGGCAGAACTGGCAGGGCGAGATGAGTTTGACTATGAGTTTTATGTGGTCAGAGATGAGACCTTGAATGCTTTTGCTCTTCCAGGGGGCAAAATTTTCATCAACGCTGGGGCAATTTTGCAAAGTGAGTCGGAAGCGGAACTGGCAGGGCTGATTGCCCATGAACTGGCTCATGCCGTTTTGTCCCATGGGTTTCAACTCGTGACCCAGGGAAATCTGACGGCGAATCTGCTGCAGGCGGTGCCCTACGGGGGGCTGGGCGCCAATTTACTGGTTTTCAGCTATAGCCGAGATATGGAACGCCAGGCTGACGAGTTTGGCACGCGCCTCCTGGCGAGTTCTGACTATGCCGCTGATGGGTTGCAAAACCTGATGGTAACGCTGCACCAAGAACAAAGCGATCGCCCGGCTGCCCCCGCTTGGCTATCCACCCACCCAGATACCTCCGAGCGTATTAGTACTATGGCCGATCAAATTCAGACCAACGGCTATAACCCCTATCGCTACGAGGGAGTCGAGCGTCATCTACAGATGCAAGCGCGGGTGGCGGCATTGCTGGAGACCCCGCCGGAGCTAGTACCCACCCCTAAAAAGCCTCGGGTAGACTAGGGTCGCTATCGTCCCGTCGCCATGCGGGTGGTGCGATAGGTAACGTTGGCTCCGTCATGGAGCTGTTCTAGCACCAACAGGGGGGTAGGTTTCGCTTTTTGATCCCAGTGGAGGGTGGCAATTTTGCTTTGAATCACGGGCTGCCAGTTGTCTGCTTCTCCCCCCGGACTCATGAACTTAGCGAGACAGTCAATAATCTGGCGAATGGTTTCAGATGTGGGCTGGGTCGGTAACTTGGTCAGCTTAATTTGAATGCGAAACAGGACCCGCGTGACTTTCTTAGGAGAGTTGTGGAGGTTATATTCCACGTCGAAGATCTCATCCACCAACCGTCCACCGCTGGCGATCCCGACAATGCCGCCGCGATCGCTCTGGGTTGGACGCAGGGCTACAGAAATCTTTTCCTTCACCTTGATCTTGATCTGATTCACAATGGCGAATTTGAACTGCTCTTCTTCCATCCGCATGCGCAGATAGTCAAGGTTAAATTCCCGCGAGTGAATCAAATCTGGGTTGCGCTCCATTTTGCTAATGGTTTGGAGGGCGAGCCGTAGTTTTTTCTGAAGCTCACGATTCTTAAACTCTTCAAACCGCTTTTGCTTGGCAAGCTTGTCAATATTTCGTTTGCCGACTACGCCCCCTGCAACCAGCAGCACCAACAACAATCCCGATGAAATCATCCAAGGGGTTGAGTTTTGCAACAACCCGGATGGGGTTGCTTCAGGTGTTTGCGCCAGGCTGGTGCTGACCAAGACGAAGGAGACTGACATGGTGGTTATGCACTGAGGTTTAAATAGGATGTATTCAATAGGTTCCTACCCCAAGAATGCCCGATTATCCGGGTGAAATCATCAATTCATGGGAGTCATTATGCACCCAACCCATGGCGACGCTCAAAATAGCTTGGCTAGCCCTTGATGACCATTCTAGCCCGTTGCTGCCTCTGGCTGATGATCCTGCAACAAGGCGGTTGGTAGGGGAGGATTGTTCCGACCGGACTCTATCTCCGTTAGACTGATGGGCAAGTGGGGTAGGGAACTGTGGCCAGGACGCAAACAACTGACTTCATGAAACGTTTCATCTTGGTTGGGTTGACGATGGGGCGATCGCAACGGTTCCAATTGCCCTCACCCTAGTTCTTTTGCAATAGGAGCATGTTTATGGCTGCAATGCGATGGCGTACTGTGTTGGCGTCGCTTTTGCTGAGTATGGTGCTGTTCACTACGGCCTGCAGTACTCAACCCCCCTCACCCTATGAATCCATTCAGCAGGAAACCACCGGGCGCAATGCCCCGGAGGCTGTTTCCCAAGATGCCCTAGCGGGTAGTAATTTCAACCGTTTCTTTCCTGCCTCAGCCAATGGCTTAGAGGTAGTGCCAGCTCAAGAGAAGCAAGGCTTTGCCGAATATAAGCTCAACCAAGGGGGCACCACGGTGGCCATGCTGTCCATTAACGATACGACGAGCAATCCTGCCTCTGCGCAGAAGTTTGCGGATAGTACGGAGCAAATTGCTGGTTATCCAGCGGTGGATATTGGTTCTCAGCAAACGGCGATTTTGGTGAGCGATCGCTTTCAAGTCAAAGTGCAGTCGCGGGATGATTCCTTCGACCGGAGCGATCGGGTGGCGTGGCTAGAACAGTTTGATCTATCTGGATTAGCGCGCCTAGAGTAGCGGCACAACTTGTTCGATCGTATCCCTTTCTGGAACTCTCAGGAGATTAAGTGTGAGTAAGCCAATTTATGAGCTGGTAGACCAGTTGCCCACCCGTGGCATTACCGTCATGTCCTTACGGGCGCTGGATTTTGTAATTCCCAAGCAGTGGGATAACTTAGTTGGTTTTGACCATACTATTCGCACCGTGACCCGGGAAACCGATCCGGCGTTGGTGAAACAAATTGCTGAGCGAGCGATCGCCCTGTATAACGACAAGTCCCAGGGCTATCAGCGGGCCCTATGGCTCTACCAAACGGTAGACTCAGCCTCTGGAGCCCTAGGTACGGCGGCCTTGGTTAACAAAATTGGTCAAGATATTTCATTCCTAGGGGTGTTGAAAAATCTCACGCCTAAGCCAGAAAAGGCCCAAACTCTAGATCTCTGCGTCAAGCTGGTGGTGGAGTTGGTGGCGTTTTGCCAAATTAACGGCATTCCTGGGGATAGCATTGGCGACTTTTTGAAAGCCTTGGCGGACTATAGCGGTGAATCGCTGATGCGGATGGCAGCCTTAGTCTGTTTTGATGGTTTGGTGCCCCTCGGCCCAAGCTTTGCCGCTAAGGGGTTGCAAACCCTCAAGTCTATGCAGCCGTCAGAGCTTACCCAAAACTCCACCTTTAAAGCTGTAGGATCGATGATTCCAGGAGATAGCCCTAAGGGTCAACTTCATTTCGTCACCGAAAGTATAGAATCGACTAGGGGCTGGATGGAGAAGTTTGTAACCTCGAAAAATCTAACGCCTGATGCGGTGGTTGACAACTTAAGTAAGTTTGTTGATGTGTCGAAGGACAAGTTTGACTACATCGGTGCATTTTTAGATATGTATTCCAAATACTACGAGCATACGGGTATCCAAACGTTGGCCCGCCGTTTGATTGAACGAGCCGTGGCGGAAATCTAACCTATCCGGAGCTTCGAATGCAGGTTCGATAGGATACAGAGAGGTTGTTTAACGACTGCTCTAACACAACGCGATCGCTCCTGATGGGGGGCGATCGCGTTTGTGGTTGAGAGACTTTATCGGGTCAAATTAAACAAGCCTAGCTAAAGTCGCGCAACATCTTTTTAATTTCAATGTTGTGTAATTCTTCTTGACCGATCATGGTGCGAGCAAACTCTTCCAGATAAATGCTGGCATCTTCCACTACGGTTAAAAGCTCCTTATATAAGGACAGAGCTTTTTGTTCATGGTTGAGGCTTTCCTGGAGAATATCGTGAACGGTGTGCTGAAACGTTTCCTCCATGGGGGCAATTTTCAAACTAGGGTGGCCTTCCAGTCCGGTTAGAATTTCACCCACCTGTTGGGCATGGAGCAGAGACTCGGCAGCTTGGGCCTTAAAAAAGTCCACAATGGGGATGCGGTTCGGGCCTGTGACCATCAGGGAATAATGGGTATATCGCACCACGCCGGCAAGTTCGAATTCCATGATGGTATTCAGCAAGGTGGTGGTTTGGTCGGTATTAAGATCTTTCATGCAAACGCTACGCTGAGTCAATCAATAAAGAATGGGCTAGGGGCAAGTCGGAAGACTGCCGAGATCGAAAGCGACTTACATCGCTCGTTGGACATCTGATACCGAATTGTTGGCGGATCGCACGATGTGCTGAGCGAGGAGGCGCGGCACATCTTGAGGTTTAACGTGGCTATACCGCGCTTTGTCAGGCATAAAGACAAGGTGTGGGCCAGCCTTGCATTGTTTCATGCAGCCCACTTCTTTAATGCAGACATGACTGGGAGTGGAACGATCGCCCATGGCTGATTCTATCGCACTACATAGCTGGGTACTACCACGTTTGCGACATCCCGACTTACCGCAAACCAAGATGGTGGCTTGGGCACGATCGCTCTTGCCGGTGCTTCTAGGGGTGGGCGGGGCCGCGGGTAGCGATGAATCTGGCTTGCTTTTAGCCTGCAGAATGAGCTGATCGGCCGTGAGCTTGCTCATGCCATACTTCCCAGGTTTTTGGTAGCCCGACACCTGTACCATGGCACCGGGCAATAGACCGGCCGGCAACTGGGTGCGTAGGGTTTTGTCGAGTTTTACGGGGAGACCGCCGAGGGGATGGCTAAGCCGTAGCCCCTTGATGGTGCCATTGGATTTATAGTCTACGGCGAGGATGGTGCCGGTGTAGTCAAAGGTTTGAGGGATGCGATCGCAGGAAACCACCATAGTTTGATCCAGGATTCTAGATGAGGGTTGACATCAAGTGACATAAGTTCTCAATTGATCAAGGCTTGATAGGGCCGCTGTTACAGGGAATTTAATCTATACGATCAAGCCAAAGCTGTGTGGCCTTTTGGCGAGACTCTTGGAGTAGGAAACTTTTCATAAAAAGCCAGATTTTGGCTGCTTAGTCAGGCACTAACTGGAGCGCCCTGAGAAGAAAGCAACCTTTGAGGCAACGATTTTTATTGTAGCTTATTGAGATCTAGTTGCATTAAATTGAACAGACTTTCTTCAATAAGATTCATGGTTGCCCGAGTTGGTTGCTGTAGGCTTATGGGCAATCTAACCAAAGCAAAGTCCCTGTAAACGTGAGTTTGATAACGTTAGGGCTCCAGAAACTCCTACCCTTTGGGTGATAACCAACAAAGTTCGGGCTGAACGACGAGGCGGATGATTGCTGACAACCTGATGGTATGGACAAGATAGATGACGGGAATCACGGCATCCATCTCACCTCTACGGTATAGACAAGGTGATGACGGGAATTATGAGATACGCCTTGTGCTCCTCGTGATTATTGAAGCCTTAATTCCTGAGGTATGCCTTGTTTTTGTGAATCTTCCTCGTCACACTGGAACTAGAGCTTGAGAGGGTTACGGTTGCTGGGTGCCGCCTGGGTGACTGGTCTAGGGCGGTCTTGGGATAGCCATAACGTTGCTGTCGGTAAATACCTGATGCGAAGGGACTATGCAATCGCCTGATCTCAAAAAACGCCTGTCTATGACTGTCCCGTTTGCCTATGCTTTCTGGAGCAGCCTGTGGATTTTGTTGTCCGATCGCGTTCTACTTGGACTGGGGGCAACGCCGGAGCTATTAGTGCGGGTGAGTATCCTCAAGGGATGGCTATTTACCCTGGTGACCAGCGTGCTGCTCTACCTCTTGATTCGCCGGGGAGAGCGATCGCTGCGGGATAGCTATGCCTTGCTCAGCAGCATCATTGAGGGAACCACAGACGCCATCTTTGTCAAAGACCTCCAAGGCCGTTACGGGTTGATCAACACAAGCGGTGCCCAGCGTTTGGGGAAATCGGCTGCGGAGATTATCGGCACCGATGACCGAGATTATGTGTCTGCAGAAGATGTTATTCAACTGCAGGCTACGGATCGGGCGGTACTCAGTGCCAAAATGCCGCAGCAGCTTGAAGAATCGGTGACAATGCAAGGGCAGAGGCTGACCTATCTAACCACCAAGTATCCCCTTTTTAACGTTCAGGGTGGTGTGGAGGGGGTGATCGGCATTTCGCGGGATATCACCGAGCGGCAGCAGATGAAGCAAGAGCGGGAGGCGCTGCTACAGGAACTGCAAGGGAGGAATCGGGAGCTGGAAGCGCTCAACCTCGTCACAGCTAATGCCATCAGCACGTTGGATCTAGACGCTCTGCTGCATGTTCTTCTCGATCGCTTAGTGACGGTGATGGCGGCTGACCTGGGGCTGATTTTTCTCGTCCAGGATGACGATCTCGTCCTCGCGGCCCACATGGGCGATGCTAGAACCGACCAGTACAGTGACTTTTTGATTAATCGGGAAATTGCTCGCATCATTCGAGCGACGGAGCAACTGCTGGATATTCAAGATTTGCGGCAGGATCCTCGCTTTAGTGCCTATCCTGGCAATCTGCCCCAAACCCGTCATGTGTTGGGGGTGCCCCTGAAGCGGCAAAACCAGTTTGTGGGCGTTCTGCAGGTGGAATGGCATCAATCCCATGCTTCCACGGAGCGGGAGATTCGTTTATTAGAAATCACGGCGGAACGCTGTGCGATGGCGTTGATCAATGCTCAGTTGTTTGAACATACTCAGCAGCTACAGCAGCGTCTCCAGCTTCAGTTTGACCGCAGTCCCATTGCTTGCATCATCTGCGATCGCCAGGGCCGAGTCGTGGACTGGAATCCCGCCGCGATCGCTACCTTTGGCTACACTAAGGCTGATATGGTGGGCAAGGCGCTGGATCGGGTGGATGCGGGGGCGGTGGATGGGGAGATAGTGGAGAGCGATCGCTCCCTAGCTACCCAGATCTTGCGCCTGGATGGTGAAACCTCTAGGCCAATGTTGCGGGAAGCCCAAACCCAAGACGGGCGCACCATTTTCTGCGAATGGCATCATACGCCGCTGCGGCAGGCAAATGGTGAAGTGATTGGCTTCCTAGCCATGGTGCAGGATGTGACGGCACGGCTGCAAACTGAGGAACAACTGCGCCACTATGCCTTTTATGATTCCTTGACTCA
This sequence comes from Candidatus Obscuribacterales bacterium, assembly GCA_036703605.1. NCBI lineage: Bacteria > Bacillati > Candidatus Melainabacteria > Candidatus Obscuribacterales > Candidatus Obscuribacterales bacterium. The sequence continues at coordinate 9,404 of DATNRH010000010.1, forward strand.
ACTTCCTCAGCGGCGGTTGTTGCAGCAGCGCATTCAAGTGTTGCTGGATGAGAGTACGGCAACTCAGCCCAAGTCGTTTGCTATTTTTCACCTCGATCTCGTGCGTTTTAAGGTGCTGAAATATAGCCTGGGGCATCAGTTGGCCGAGCAGTTGCTGATGGCGATCGCCACTCGATTGCAGACAAGTCTACCGCCCCAAGGACTTCTCTCTCGGGTGGGCACTGATGAATTCGCCATTCTCCATGAAGCGATCGCCTCGCTCCATGATGCTGTGCACTTTGCCGAGCAACTGCAGCGCGACTTTAGCCTGCCTTTTAGCCTCGGCACCCATACGGTTTTTGTGCAGATTACCCTAGGCTTTGTGCTCAGTTGCGATTGTGACGGTGATTCAGAAGCACTGCTGCAGGCGGCCGATATTGCCATGCACCATGCCCGTATGAAAAGTATGGCCGGAGGCTATGCCGCGTTTGACCTAGGAATGCGCGCCCAGGCTCTCGATCGCCTCCGGTTAGACAGCGAAATGCACCGCGCTCTCGATCGTCAAGACTTTCAGCTCTACTACCAGCCGATTATCCAGATGGAATCCGGGCAGTTGATTGGCTTTGAAGCTCTCCTGCGCTGGCGACATCATCAAGAATGGATCTCGCCAACCGATTTTATTCCGTTGGCAGAAGAAACGGGGTTCATTGTGCCCCTGGGTATCTGGGTGCTGCGGCAGGCCTGCACCCAACTCCAAGCTTGGCACCGGCAATTTCCCGATCGCCCCCTCTTAGCCATCTCGGTGAATGTATCGGTGACGCAGCTTGTGCAGCCCAATTTCCTAGCTACGGTGGATCAAGTGCTGGAGGAAACGGGGCTACCTGCCATCTGCCTGAAGCTGGAGGTGACGGAAACGGCGGTGATGGAAAATGCAGCCCAGGTGAGTACGGTGCTAGAGCAGTTGAAAGCGCGCCACATTCGTCTATGTATCGATGATTTTGGCACAGGCTACTCATCCCTGAGCTACTTGCGCACCTTCCCTTTCGATACCCTCAAAGTCGATCGCTCTTTTGTCATCAGCCTAGAACAGGATCCCAAAAGCCTAGAACTGATTCGCATGATCCGCCTCCTGGCCCGCAGTCTTCATATGGACATGGTGGCAGAGGGCGTAGAAACTCAGGAACAGCTTCAGCAACTCCAGTCTCTTGGGTGTGAGGCCGCTCAAGGCTATTTGATCTCCCGTCCTATTCCTAGTTACCAAGCAGAACAAGCGATCGCCCTTGGAGAATGGCCTTGGCCTACACCCCTTTGACAGAGCGAAGCAGATCTCCGACTTCTTTAAGAAGTCGGAGATCTGGAAGAAGTCGGAGATCTGGGGAGTTAGTTCCTAAGCACCGATCGCTTCCTTGGCAGCATAGAGGACCTCAGCGGTAATTTCGGAGATATTGCGATCGCGGGCAAATTTCTCCGTATTGCGTTTTACCTTACCGCGCACAAAGCCAGGGATACGGTTGAGTTCTGTCAAGCCATCCTTGCTCCAGCCCAGATCGGTATCGGCGGTCATGCCCTTGGTGATCACGTCCTTGGTGTCGTGGCCGCCGAAAATTTCCAGCAGGTGATCTTCCATGCCCAAGGTGAAGGAATTGTAGACTAAGTCGGCGATTTGGTTGGTGCCTTCATAACCCACGAAGGGCTTATAGCCAATGGGGAAGTTTTGGATGTGGATCGGTGCAGCAATGACACCGCAGGGAATATTCAAGCGCTTGCCCACATGCCGTTCCATTTGGGTGCCGAAGATGGCGGAGGGTTCAATGCGGGCGATCGCATCCCCGATGGCGGCATGGTCATCGCTCACCAAGACCTCATCGCAGTAGTCGCTCACCTGCTCCCGGAACCAGTCTTCATCATATTTACAGTAGGTTCCTGCCATCACCACATGGATGCCCATTTCCCGCGCCAAAATCTTAGTCATCGCCGCCGCGTGGGTATTATCGCCAAATACCACGGCCTTCTTACCCGTCAGGTTTTGGCAATCGATGGAGCGGGAAAACCAAGCGGCTTGAGAAACGTTCAGGGTTTGGTGGTTAATAAAATCTTCGTAGTCAACGGCAGCACCTTGGTCGTTTAAGATGCGCTGGATGGCGCGAATGCAGCGAGCTGTTTCCACCACGCCCATGGGCACAATATCGACCACCGGCATGGCAAACTCTTGCTTCAGGTAGTCGGCCGTCATGGTGCCCAGTTCGCGATAGGGCACGAGGTTAAACCAAGCGCGAGACAGATTTTTGAGCTGATGCACCGATGCACCATCGGGAATCACCGCGTTGACTTCAATGCCTAGATCCGCCATCAGCCGTTTCAGTTCGGTGCAGTCGTGCTGATTATGGAAGCCGAGGGTGGAGGTGCCAATGATATTGACAGAGGGATTGGCGGTTTTATCCGTGGGCAGTTCGTCGCGCTTACGGGCCTTTTCGGTGTAAAACTGCACGATTTGCTGAAGGGTGCGATCGCCTGCCTGCAGTTCGTTGACGCGATAGTGGTTGACATCCGCCAACATGACATCACCCTTGGACTCCATCTGGGCCCGATCCACAAAGTTTTGCAGATCTTCTTGCAGGATGCTGGAGGTGCAGGTGGGGGTCAGCACGATCAGGTCAGGATGTTCTTCCTGATCCTTGCGGGTGATATTGTCTACCACTTTTTCCTGAGACCCTCGGGCCAACACATGGCGATCGACCACGCTGGTGGTCACGGGGGTGAAGTTGCGCTCCCGTTCTAGCATGGATCGCATGACGTTGAAATAGTCATCGCCGATGGGGGCGTGCATGATGGCATGGACGTTCTTGAAGGACGTCGCAACCCGCAGGGTGCCAATGTGGGCGGGCCCAGCATACATCCAGTAAGCCAATTTCATATCGCGAGATCTCCTATGGGGTCATCAACGCAACCATCGAGGCTAACGAGGTTGATGCGTTGAATCCTGCTCTAGATTGTCTCAGAGAGATCCGAGATAGGTGTTGATTTAGTAATGTATCGTTGGATGACGCAAAACTTAGTAACAGATCGCTCGCCCCGATTGCTGCCCGTCTTGATCATTCCTGTTGCTCCAATCCGCTGCTGCGGACGATGGCGCAATCGTCAGCGCGGGCTTCTCCTCCTAATCAGTGGTGCGCTACCATCAGCTACGCTTAGCTGTTTGTAGATACCTGTCGATGAAGGCTTGCCAGGTGGCATTGGGTTGCCAGATGCGCCGTAAGTCGGCCTGGGCGATCGCTTCATCGGTGCCTTGGCGTAGCCGGCGATAGAGGTACATGAAGGCTGACACGCGCATATTGGCGGCGCAGTGGACGAAGATTCGCTGGTCTTGGTACTGGTCGAGGGCGGCAAAAAAGCGATCGCAGTCTTCTGGGGTAGGCTGTTCCCATGTCACGGGAATGGCGATATACTCCATGCCCAATTGGTGTACCAACCCCGCCTCATCGGGCAGGGCTCCGTCAGAGGTGGGCAACGCTAGATTGATCACCACGTGATAGCCGGCTTGCTGAATGGCCGTCAACTGCTCAGCCGTGGGCTGGCCAGCGGTGGCGATCGCCTCTGAAATCGCTAGAAATTGATAAATTTGCTGCAAAGTCTGGGGCACAACGTTGTCCTTAAAACAGGTAGGGTGGTAGCTCAACCTACCCCTCTCTGATTCGCCTGTGGCTACAGATGCTCTGACGTATTGGGTAGCGATCGCCCAATGAGGGCAAACTAATCTGCCGCCTAAGGTTGTATCGTGCAGATCCTGGACGATGTCCTAGCTGTAGGACAGCTTGAGCAGCTAGGGAGAAGGCGTCAAGTAAGCGATCGCTCCTCCCCAGCTGGGACGTAGACCTTAGCGATCGCGCTCTTACTTGGGCGCTACTTTTTCCTTGAACAGCTTGCCTGCAGAGAAAGCCGGAACGGTGGTTGCCGGAATCTCCATAGCTTCACCCGTCTTAGGATTCCGACCTTCCCGAGCTTTGCGTTCGCGTGGTTCAAATGAGCCAAAGCCCACGAGGGTCACTTTTTGTCCAGCAGAGACGGCATCCATGATTGATTCAATGGCTGCGGTTAGCACTGCATCAGCTTGTTTCTTGGTCACATTCGCCTTTTCAGCGACTGCGTCTACTAGTTCACCTTTGTTCATATGAAATCTCCTTAGATCTATCTCAACACGTGTTCAAAGCCGTGATTGGGTATTCCGAGTCGTTGGTTGACAACGGAGTTTCAGTCTCGCTGGTAAAAACGGCTGAAACTCCCACAGACTCGAAATTTTACTGACCTATTCTAAGGGTTAGTTCAAAGTTATGGAACGGCAAAACCTTTAATTTATGTAGATCAGGGGGTTTTTTCGCCATTTTGGGGTCAATTAGCCGCCAATCTGCGCCAAAGACAGGACATTTGTTCCAGTTTTGTTGCAGAGTGTTAAGGAATGGGCAGATATTCTAGGGCAGATCTCTCGCAATACCAGACGGTTGACTCGTCCAACTGACTCGGAAAATGGGAAGATTTGCATGGGATATCTCGATGGTCGATCGCTTCCTCGGTTGTCAAGGAAGGATCGGGGTGACGATGATCGAGGTTGTTTCCATGAGGTGTTAGTTCATCATCGGTAGGGAAAACGAGGCGATCGCCATGGCTCAGACAATCAGCGATATCACGGTTACAACAATGGACGGGCAGGACAAATCCCTCGGTGAATACCAGGGGCAGGTGCTGTTAATTGTCAACGTAGCGTCCTACTGTGGCTACACATCCCAGTATGGCGGCTTGGAAAAGCTCCACCAAACCTATGGCCCGCAAGGGCTACGGGTCTTGGGTTTCCCCTGTAATGACTATGGCGCTCAGGAGCCGGGCAGCAATGAACAAATTAAAACCTTTTGCAGCACCAGCTACGGCGTCAGCTTTGAACTATTTGATAAGGTTCACGCCAAGGGCCCACAGCAGCATCCCCTCTATACTCGGCTGACTCAGGTGGAACCCGTGGGCGAGGTGGGCTGGAACTTTGAGAAATTTTTGGTGAACAAGCAGGGTGAGGTGGTTGGCCGCTACCGCAGCAGCGTCACCCCCGATAACCCGCAACTGGTGCGAGCCATTGAACAGGAACTGGCAGCCTAGGAGCCCCAGCCTGGGTCAATTCCTGTGCCATTTCACTGGTGGACGGACAACCCTCGAAGACCCTCACCCCAAACCCCTCTACCGACCTGGGAGAGGGGCTTTGAAGGCACCCGAACCTTTCTTGTTCTCCCCAATCAGGCCATTCCGTCCTGTAACTATCGTGGGTGGTGATCGCTTGTTGTTGAGAAGCGATCACCACCCGAGTTCCATTACAACCCATGACGACTCTCTGACCCTAACTGGTCTGCTCTCTAGCCCCGGCTTACTATAGGAACGATGGGGGAGAGTTGTTTCAGCGAGCTGAATGACTATGCTGCTTGTGTATTGGATATGCTGCCTTGTGGGCGGCCTGTTTGTGGTTCTGGCTACCGTGGGCGGTCTGGATGGCGCAGATTTTGACTCGGAATTTGAGGTGGATGTAGGGGGTGAGCGTCGAGAGGAGGAGGAGCGATCGCCCCTGCGTCAGCGTCGTGGCCTGTGGCTACCTATCTTTAGCCTACGTTTTTGGACCTTCGGCACCTGCTTCTTTGGGCTGTCGGGGATTCTGCTCTCTGCGACGGAGATGGCTGGGGCGACGGTGGTGCTCACCTCTGTCGGGATGGGGTTGATCTGTGGCAGTATAGTGGCGATCGCCCTGCGACAACTGGGTCGCCGCCGCATTGATAGTTTAGTACGTTCTACCGACTATGTCGGTCTTTCAGGAACGGTGGAAATTCCCTTTGATGCTAATAGTCGAGGAAAGATTCAGCTTCAGATTCGAGGAACGACGTTAGGCGTTATGGCGCTGACGGATGATCCCAACGGATTTCAGGTGGGCGATACGGTGTTCATTGTCAGTATGAGCAAGAATCGCGTTTGGGTGGTCTCTCAACAGGATGCGATCGGGCAACTGCCGGATAGTGCACCACCCGATCGCCCCTAGGTGTGAGGTGCAAGCTAGCTATAGGCGCTATTCCTGGCTGACTAACGAAACTGAAGCCCCTCCCCCGCCCCCTCTCCTCTCTAGTTTCCTCTCCCCATGGAGAGGGCTAGGGTGAGGGTTTTCGAGAATCTAGCTCGCCATCCAATCAAGGTCTACTCTGGTACCTTTCGGAATCTGTAGCGGTTTTTCAAGCCCCTTCATCCTCAATGGTGGTTATGACTAATTTTCAGCTTTATTCCATGACGGGCTTCCCGCCAGTCCAAGCTAACTATGTGGCCCAGGTTCCCGGTAGCGCTCCGGCCCCTGCGCGCCGCAATGATGATCAGCTGAGTACCGCGTTGCCCATCGCCTTTTCACTGTTTTTTGTGGTGTTGGTGATTTGGTTTCTCAACAACTTTTTGAAAATTTGCAATCCCAATGAAATCCTCATTCTGTCTGGGCGAAAACACCGCACAGAGGAAGGACAAGACCAGGGCTACCGGGTGATTTTTGGTGGGCGGGTGATTGCTATCCCCATTCTGGAAACGGTGAAGCGCATGGATATGACCACCATTCCGGTGGTGGTGGAAGTGCGCAATGCCTATTCTAAAGGGGGAACGCCACTGCATATTCAAGCGATCGCCAATGTGAAAATCTCCAGCAACCGTCAGCTTGTAGGCAATGCGATCGAACGATTCCTCGATCGCGATCGCTCCGAGATCACCCGCGTGGCTCGCGAAACCCTAGAGGGAAATTTGCGGGGAGTGGTGGCGCTGCTCACGCCGGAGCAAATCAACGAAGACCGGTTGGAATTTGCCGAGCGCATGACCAGTGATGTGGCGAAAGACCTCTCTAAGCTGGGCTTGCACATTGACACCTTGAAAATCCAAAGCGTGGCGGATGATGTGGACTACCTCAGTTCCATTGGGCGGCGGCGCATTGCTCAGATTGTGCGCGATGCGGAGATGGCAGAGTCGGATGCTGTGGCCGAAGCCGAAAGCATTGAAGCTGGCTGTGAACAGCAGGCCGAGGTGGCGGAACGGCAGGCCATGGCGATCATCCAATCCAAGCAAAATGAGCTGCGCACTATCAAGGCGGAGCTAGAGCAACAGGCGAAGTCGGAGGAAGAACGGACGGAGGCGGCAGGACGGGAAGCCCGGGCCCGGGCTGAACAACTGCTGCAAACCGTGCGGGCGGAGTTAGAACGTCTGCGCCTAGAAGCCGATGAAGTATTGCCTGCTGAGGCCGATCGCCAAGCTAAGGAGCTAACGGCCCGAGGTGATGCAGCTCCCTTGGCAGAAAATGCAAAAGCCTCTGCCCAAGTCAACAATCTGCTCAATCAGGTGTGGATGGATACGGGGGCTAATGCTTCTGAGGTGTTCTTGATTCAGCAAATTGAGATGGTGTTGAAGGAAGCGGCCCAAATTCCCCAGCGGGTGGAACTGCACAACATCAACGTGATTGACAATGGCGACGGGAAAGCGATCGCCAGCTTGGTGAACGCCTATCCAGAAATGGTGCGTCAGTTCCTAGAACGGGTGGATCAAACCCTAGGCTTAAATGTCACCAGCACCCTCAACCGTCAGCGCCCCCAAGCGCAGCTTGCTAACCCCTCGACCCCCTCGATACAGGAGTCCTCCCAATGACCGCTATTATTGTCACCATCCTAGGACTGTTGGGCTTAGGTACTGGAGCCACGGTCTTTATCATTCGCAATCTCTACTATGTGTGCCAACCCAGTGAAGTGCTGATTTTTGCGGGCAGTTCGCGCACGGTGAGCGATGGTCGCCGCATTGGCTATCGCTTGGTGAAGGGGGGCAGCAGTCTGCGAACGCCTTTAGTAGAACGGGCTCTGCGCATGGATCTCAGCAACATGATCATCGAGCTACGGGTCTCCAATGCCTATTCCAAGGGCGGCATTCCCCTAACGGTGGAAGGGGTGGCCAACATTAAGGTGGCGGGGGAAGAGCCCACCATCCACAACGCCATCGAGCGTCTGCTGGGCAAGAGCCGTAAGGAAATTGAATCCATTGCCAAGGAAACCCTAGAGGGCAACCTGCGTGGTGTTTTAGCTAGCCTCACCCCTGAGCAGGTGAATGAAGATAAGATGGCGTTTGCCAAGAGCTTGCTTGATGAGGCGGAGGACGACTTGGAGCAAATGGGATTGGTGTTGGATACGCTGCAAATTCAGAATATTTCTGATGAGGTGCGCTATCTAGATTCCATTGGCCGTAAGCAAAGTGCGGATTTGCTGCGAGATGCCCGGATCGCTGAAGCCCAAGCTCGGGCCGAATCGGCAATCACCTCGGTCAACAACGCTAAGCGCACGGCCCTGAAGCGCTTGGATCGCGATATTGCCATTTCCCAGGCTGATGCCGAGCGCCGTATGCAAGACGCCAAAACTCGTCGTCAAGCGTTGATTGCCGAAGCCGAAGCCGCGATCGCTTCTGAGGTGGCCCGTACCCAGGCAGAACTGCCGGTGCAGCAAGAGCGCATCAAGCAGGTGCTTCAGCAGCTTCAGGCGGATGTAGTCGCTCCAGCGGAGGCGGAATGCAAACGAGCGATCGCCCGTGCTCAGGGGAATGCCGCTAGCATCATCGAAGATGGCAAGGCCCAAGCCGAAGGGACGCGCCAACTGGCAGAATCCTGGAAAATGGCTGGCCCCAACGCGCGGGAAATCTTCCTGCTGCAAAAGCTAGAGATCTTGCTGAAAACCATGAGCGCCACGGTGCCGCCGCTGTCGGTGCAAAATGTCACGGTGATTGATGCCTCCCAAGGGGGGACGGTGCCACAGTTGGCATCCTTGAATGAACAACTGCGTGCTTCCACTGGCATTGACTTGGCTCAAACCGTGCGCAATCTCACCCGGTCGGATGAGCAACCACCCTCTGCATAGCTAGGCGCTTACGCGGTTGTGTAGCGAGCCTGTGTATACAATCTGAGATTGTCGATCCCTAGCCCCTCGCGGGACTAGGGATTTTTGTTTTTCTTAATATTTCTACTCAATCAGAGGTGGGTCTAGATGGGGCATGAATTCGGCTGGATTTCAGCCCTAAAGGGAGCGATCGCCCAGTTTGATCCCGGTGTCAGTTTTGACGTAGATTGTCCTACTAGCACCACCTGTGAATTTCCATTGGGTTTGAGGTCAGTGCGCTATGCGGTCCCCAAACCTGGTAGATTTGAGCGAGAGCAAGCAACACATTAGCAAGATTTAGCACGATGAAAGTCCTAGTTATTGGTGGCGACGGCTATTGCGGTTGGGCAACAGCACTGTATCTCTCAAACCGAGGCTATGAAGTTGGGATTTTAGACAGCCTGGTGCGCCGACACTGGGACGCGCAACTCTGCGTGGAAACCCTCACGCCCATCGCTCCCATTCAGCAACGTATTCAACGCTGGAAAGATTTGACCGGCAAGTCCATTGATCTCTTCGTTGGAGACTTGACGGATTACACGTTCCTCAGCGGAGCCATGCACAGCTTTGAGCCAGAAGCTGTGGTTCACTTCGGGGAGCAGCGATCGGCTCCCTTTTCCATGATTGACCGCGAACATGCGGTGCTCACCCAGGTGAATAACGTGGTAGGAACCCTCAACCTGCTCTACGTGATGCGGGAGAGTTTCCCAGACTGCCATTTGGTGAAGCTGGGCACCATGGGCGAATATGGTACTCCCAATATCGACATTGAAGAGGGCTACATCACCATTGAGCACAATGGTCGCAAAGATACCCTACCTTATCCAAAACAGCCCGGATCGTTCTACCACCTCAGCAAGGTACACGATTCTCACAACATTCACTTTGCCTGCAAAATTTGGGGGCTGCGCGCTACCGATCTCAACCAAGGCATTGTCTACGGGGTGTTGACCGATGAAACCGGCATGGATGAATTGCTGGTGAACCGGTTGGACTATGACGGTGTGTTTGGGACGGCACTCAACCGCTTCTGTATCCAAGCGGCGGTGGGTCATCCGCTGACGGTCTATGGATCGGGGTCGCAAACCCGCGCCATGTTGGATATTCGCGATACGGTGCGCTGTGTGGAACTGGCGATCGCTACTCCGGCTAACCCTGGAGAATTCCGTGTGTTCAACCAATTCACAGAAATGTTCAGCATTCAAGACATCGCTCTGATGATCAAGGGTGCGGGCAATGCTCTGGGGCTGAGCGTGGAAATCAAGAGCATCGACAATCCTCGGGTGGAGGCGGAAAAGCACTACTTCAACGCCAAGAATACCAACCTGTTGGATCTAGGGTTGCAGCCCCATCTGCTGTCTGATTCCTTGCTGGATTCTCTCCTCAACTTCAGCATCAAGTACAAAGATCGGGTGGATGAATCGCAAATTCTCCCGAAGGTCACCTGGCGGTAACTTTGCTCCGGGGCGATCGCTTCTTCTGGGAGCGATCGCCTGACCTGACTGACCTTAGGGTGGTGTACATCGGCGTCTCGATGGGGCACGTGGGTTGGTCTAGGTTGGGACGTGCTGTACTTGCTGTACGTCTTGATGCTGTGTGCTTGTTGTCTTGTCCTACTTACAGTCCCCTCATCCCGTTCTAAGTCATGCGCATTGCCCTATTCACTGAAACCTTTTTACCCAAAGTTGATGGCATCGTTACCCGTCTCAAGCATACGGTGGAGCACCTACAGCGCTTGGGTGATCAGGTGTTGGTGGTGTCGCCGGATGGTGGCTTAACGGAATATAAAGGGGCAAGAATTTATGGAGTGCCGGGGTTTCCTCTGCCGCTCTACCCAGAACTCAAGCTAGCCCTGCCCCGTCCGTCCATCGGGCAGACGATTGAAGAATTTCGTCCGGACTTAGTGCATGTGGTCAACCCAGCGGTTTTGGGGCTAGCGGGGCTGTTTCATGCCAAGAACCTCAAGGTGCCCTTGGTGGCGTCCTACCATACCCACTTGCCCAAGTATTTGGAGCATTATGGGTTGGGAATGCTGGAAGGAGTGATGTGGGAACTGCTGAAGGTGGCCCACAACCAGGCGGAGATTAATCTCTGTACCTCCACGGCCATGCAGGAGCAGCTCACCACCCACGGCATCGAGCGGGTGGCGGTGTGGCAGCGGGGCGTGGATACGGAGCTATTCCAGCCCCATCTCACCTGTGCCGAGATGCGATCGCGCCTCAGTCAAGGACATCCTGAGAGCCCTCTCTTGCTCTACGTGGGACGGCTGTCGGCGGAGAAAGAAATTGATCGGATTCGTCCGGTGCTAGAGGCGATTCCCAATGCTCGTTTGGCCTTGGTGGGCGATGGCCCCTACCGGGCCGATCTAGAGAAGCATTTTGCTGGAACACCGACCCATTTCGTGGGCTATCTAGAAGGGCTAGACCTAGCCACGGCCTTTGCCTCAGCGGATGCATTTATCTTCCCCTCTCGGACAGAAACCTTGGGGCTGGTGCTGCTAGAAGCGATGGCGGCTGGTTGCCCGGTGGTGGCGGCCAACTCCGGCGGCATTCCCGACATTGTCACTGATGGTGTGAACGGCTATCTGTTTGATCCGATGGATGAGTATGGGGCGATCGCTGCCACGCAACGTTTGCTTTCGCAACAGGCTGAGCGGGATACCCTCCGTCACAATGCTCGTTTGGAGGCAGAGAAGTGGGGCTGGTCGGCGGCTACGCGGCAACTGCAGGGATTTTATCAAGAGGTGGTGGATAACTACCGCTCCCTGCCGTCGGCGGCCTAGCTGTTGCCGACGTTATGTAGCTGTACTATCCAATCTCGGATGACCCACTACATTTTGCCCTCACTCTATCGTCTTTCCAAACGTACTAGGCAGGCTCAGAGCAGTCCTGTTTGATGTAAACGATCAACCATGCGACGCACTTGCTTGGCCCATGTCCAGTCCTGCATAAACTCAGCGGCGGCTTGTCCTTTCTGGCGGGCCGTGGCGCGATCGCTATAGATCTGTTCCAACGCCTCCACGATCTCATCCACATCGGATTCACCCCAGCCCTCAACCCCCACAAACGGCGCGATGGGCTGCACGGGGGCTTGGTGACGTAAGGGATAACAATGCTTGCCGATGATATCCAAATGGCCGGTGTTGGCGGAAAGAATCGTGGGAATGCCGCAGGCCAGGCACTCCATGGCTGCTAGGTTGGTGCCGCCTTCCCCCCGATTGGGAAAAATGGCGACATCGGCTTCTCGAATCACTTCCCCCATCAGGTAGTTGGGAATGGGGCCAATATCCATGACCTGTTGGGGAGGAATGCCGTTGGCGGCCAACCAAGGTTTAACCTGAAGGCGGCGCTGGGCATCGATCGCCGGTAGACCCTGCACATGACTGCGGTCTATGCCCTGCATGAACTGGGGCCAAAAATTATGCCAGGCGGTGAGCAGGAGGGTGTCGGGATGGTGTTCCACGAAGCGGCGCACGGCCGCCACCACAATATCCTGCCCTTTGCGATATTCCAGCTTGCCACCGGAGAAAATCACGAAGCGATCGCCCAAGAGCCCTGATTTTGGCCCTGGATGGAAACGGGTAGGGTCGATGCCCTGGGGAGAGGCATAGGCGTGATCCAAGCCCGCTGCCCGCAAGACCGTTTCGTTCCATTGGGAGCCGGCGATCATTAGCTCGTACTGACGACCCCGAGCGATCGCCTCTGGTGGTAGATGGGTATCTTCGAGGAAAACTACCCCCAGATTGCGATCGCCCCGCAGCTTGGGCATGAGTCCGCCTTGGAGGCCATTGCCTAGGGCATGGAGTACCGGCACATTGAGCTGGAGCTGTTTACCGGGGTTGGCATCTAGGAGCGCTTGCAGACGTTGGTATTCCGCAACGATCGGCGCTAGGAGCGATCGGTGTAGGGGATTGAGCTGATCGATGGCTTCGGATTTGGCCAACAGCACGGGCGCGAAGTCGGGCATCTGCTGAAGCTGAAGGACGAGGTTGATACCAAAATTTCCCCAGCCGGTCATCAGGCCCATGGGCCAGCCTACGCCCAGGATGTGTTTGGTAGGCGTGGGGGCGGGCGTTGCCATCGGGTAGTGCTCCTGAAGCTGGGTGAGGAGTTGGGCGATCACGGGTTGCCAGGTATTCGCCTGGGTCTGGCGGAAGAGACGCAGGGTGGGATACCAGGGGCTATCGGGGCGATCGCTCAACCAGCGCCAGTCGCAGGAGAGGTGGAGGAGTACCCAGGTAGGTTTGCCTAGGGCACCGGCTAGATGGGCAATCACGGTATCGACAGTGATCACCAGATCGAGCTGGGCGATCGCTCCGGCGGTGTCGGCCAGGTCGGTGAACTGGGAGCCCAGGCTGATCACCCCTGCCCGGTCGAGGACAGCCTGTTCCTCGGGTAAGACGTCTTTTTGCAGGCTGTAGAATTTTACGGATTTCAGGGAGAGTAAGGGTTTCAGGGCATCTAGAGAACAGGAACGCTGCTCTCCGGTTTTGCTCAGGCGGTTGGCTGTCCACACGAGCCCAATGTTGGCACGACGGGGATCGTGAGCAGGCAGGGGACGTAGAGTTTCCGGGGGGGGCAGCAGATAGGGGCAGGCGGCGGGAATGGTCTCTAGGGTGGTGCCGAAGATGCGGGGCAGGCTCATGAAAGGCGCTTGGTAGTCCACGCCGTCCGGTACCTGACCGAGTTCAAACACCTGAATATCTCCCCCAAGGCTGGCGGCTAGGGTGCGGAATAGACGTCCTAAACCCGGCTGATGGCATTCAATCCACAGGCGATCGCACCTGGCTTGCACCTGGGGGAGATAGCGCACCATTTGGATGGCGTCTCCTAGCCCCTGTTCGGTATAAAGCAACAGGGTTCCGCGCACCTCGCCTCCCGTCCACATGGGTTGCTGGAACTGCCGGGGCGGACAGTCGGGGTGCTGCCAGCGCCATTCGTAGTCCTCCCAGCCCTGGGTGAACTGGCCTAGTTTGAGCAAGACGGCGGCCCGGCCACAGCGCGCTTCTAGGTGATCGGGTTCCAAGGTCAGGGCCTGGTTGTAGTAGTTGAGGGCTTCCTCTAGGCGATCGCCCCGTTTGAGGGCGCTGCCCCAACTGTTGTAGCCGTCGGCATAGTTGGGCCTGAGGGCGATCGCTTGTTGATACTGCTGAATGGCATCGTCGATGCGGTCTTGTCCTTGGTAGAGGGTGCCGAGGTTGTGCCAGGCTTCGGCATAGTCGGGCTTGAGGGCGATCGCTTGTTGATAGTGCCCTTGGGCTTGCTCTGTCTGTCCAGCTTTGTCGAGGGCGACGGCTAGGTTATTGTGCAGTTCGGCATAGTGGGGCAGGCGGGCTAGGGCTTGCTGATAGAGAGCGATCGCCTCCTCTAGATCACCGGATTGGTAGGCAATCACCCCTAGGAGATGCATGGCGTTGCCGTCTTGGGGATAGCGATCGCGGAGTTGTTCGTACAGGGCTTTGGCGGCCTCTAGCTGACCGGCTTGGTGCTGGGCGACGGCGGTTTTGAGGAGTGATGACCGGGAGGGGCGATCGCTGGCGGGGGATCGCTGGGTCGAGGCTGCAGCGGCTGACCGACGCTGGGCTAGTTCTACAGTGGGTGTGGACGGTGAAGCCAGGGAGGATGGGTTGGCCAGGGCGGCGGCGATCGCTGCCATGACCGGCGACCAATCTCCTGAGGCGGTTTGGCGGAAGAGGCGAGCGGTGGGATACCAGGGGCTGTCGGAGCGATCGCCCATCCAGCGCCAGTCGGCCATGACGGGCAGTAGAATCCAAGTGGGCTGCCCCAGGGCTCCGCTCAGGTGGGCTACGGCGGTATCGACGGTAATCACCAGATCTAACTGGGCGATCGCGGCGGCCGTTTCTGCCAAGTCGCTGAGCGCCCCACTCAGATCAATGACACCATGGGCTTGCAGCCAGGCTTGATCCTCGGGATTGGGATCTTTTTGCAAACTGTAGAGCTGTAGTCCAGGCTGCTGGGCGATCGCCTGCCAATGGTCGAGGGGGCAGGAACGCTTACTGCCGGTTTTGTTCACCGGATTAGCGGCCCAGACGATGCCTAGCTTGCGGATGCCGGGGGGCGCGACGGGCAGGCTGAGCTGGGTCGTGGGGGGGATCGATAGGTAGGGCACTTGGTTGGGTAAGGTATCCAGGGTGATCTGCAGTAACCACGGCAAACTCATCAGGGGTGCATGGCAGTCAAACTCGGGCAGGGGTTCACCCCGGATCACCCACTGGTCAACGCCTGGCACAGTTTGAAAAAGACGCATCAACACGTCTCGGCACTCCAGCACCACCCGTCCTCCCAGAGCGATCACCAAGGGCACAAAGCGCATCGCCTGAATGGCATCGCCCAAGCCCTGTTCATCGTGGAGCAAGAGGGTTTTTCCCGCAAAGCGATCGCCTGTCCATAGGGGCTGGGAAAAATCCCGAGGTGGGCAATAGTCATACTTCCAGCGCCATTCATAGCCCGCAAAGCCTTCTAGGAAATTGCCCATGCGCAGGTGCAGGGCAGCGCGACCAAACTGGGCATCCACATGGTCAGGATCAAGGGCGATCGCCTGTTCATATTTCTCCATCGCGGCGGGCAATTGCCCCATTTCAGTCAGCAAATAGCCCCAACTGCTGTAGGCATGGGCATAGGTGGGATCGATGGCCAGCGCCCGCTCGTAGCAGGGAATGGCCTCCTCGCAGCGGCTCTGGATGCGGAGCACGGAGCCGAGGCTGCGCCAGGCTTTCGCATAGTCTGGTCGCAGGGCGATCGCTTGCTGAAACTGCTCGGCCGCTTCGGCATGCTGCTGAAGACGCTTGTAGATCGTGCCTAGGTTCAAATGGGCTTCGGGATAGTCTGGCCGCAGGGCGATCGCCTGTTGAAAGGCAGCGATCGCTTCCTCGGATTGCTCTAGGTTTTGCAGGGCCGAGCCCAGGTTATAGTAGCCCTCGGCATAGGTGGGCTTGAGCGCCAGAGCCCGCCGCAAATAGTCTGCGCCCTCGGCATAGCGCTGCTGTTGGCACACTAAAGTCCCCAGCAGTTGCAGCGCCTCCATGTGATCGGGGTCTTGCTGCAAAATGCTTTGGTAGAACGGTGCGGCTTGCTCCAAGCGACCGGCTTGATGATGGACAAAGCCCTGTTGGATTACAGACAGGTGAGGCTCGACGGGCTGGTCTGGACTGGGATCCGCAGACGGCTTGGAACTGCGGGGCAAGCCTCCCTGGGCGATCGCCCTGCCCACGTTTGCAATCACCGTTGACCAATCACCGGGTTGGGGCTGGCGAAACAAGCGCGCTGTAGGATACCAAGGGCTATCCTGACGCTCATCCAACCAGCGCCAGTCCGGCTGGGTCGATAGCAAAATCCACACCGGTTTCCCTAGGGCTCCGGTCAAATGGGCCACGGCTGTATCGACGGTGATCACCCCGTCAAGTTGACTGATGGCGATCGCTGTATCGGCAAAGTCCTGCAAATCATCGCCCAAGTCCAGCACCTCACCCTGGGGAGCGAGGGTGGCTAGCTCTGAGCGGCGATCGCCCACTTGCAGACTATAAAATAGACAGTTGGGCTGAGTCAGCAGTGGCTGCAAGAGCGCCGCAGGGCAGGTGCGGTATTGATCATCTGGGTTGCCAGCACTGCCCGCCCACACTAAACCGATGCGGCGATGGTTGGGGAACTGTGCCGCACTGTTGGCGATGCGGGAGGCGATCGCTTGGGCGCGGGTGTCCCAAAGATGGGCTAGATCGATGTAGGGAATGGGCGCGGGAATCGTCTCTAGGGTGGTGCCCAACAGATGGGGCAGGCTCATCAGGGCGGCGTGCTGCTGTACCTGGCCAGCATCGATGGCGCTGCCTGCCATTTCCACACCGGGCACAGCTTGAAATAGGCGCACCAACGGCGACGGACAGCCCACCCACACCCGCCCATCCCGCTGCACCACCGCTGATACGTAGCGGATGAACTGGATGGCATCACCAAAGCCTTGCTCGGCGTGCAGCAAAATAATTTGTCCCTGGAGGGGGCTGCCGTCCCATCTGGGTTCCGGGAGAAGCCGGTCTCGCCGTCGCCATTCATACTCCGCAAATCCGGCAGCCAAGTCTCCCGATCGCAGCAGTGCCATGGCCAGGTTGACGTGGGTATCAGCATGGTTGGGCTGTAGGGCGATCGCTTGTCGGTAGTGGTCAACAGCGCGGGATAGATCTCCCAGGGCTAGGTAGATGGAGCCCAGGGCGTCGTAAGCCAGGGCCAGGCTAGGATCGAGGGCGATCGCTTGCTCATAGGCGGCGATCGCTTGGTGGGTTTCTCCTAGCTGCTGCAGAGCCGTGCCTAGGTTGAGATGAGCCTTGGCATAGTCAGCCTTGAGGGCGATCGCCTTGTGGTAGTGCTGGATCGCCTGGGGCAGATCCTGTTGCTTATGGCAGACGGTGCCGAGGTTGTGGTGCAGCAGGGCATCTTGCGGGTCGAGGGCGATCGCCTTTTGGTAGTGCCGGGCGGCGGCGGCATAGTCCTGCTGGTCATCCAAGGCGGCGGCCAGTTGCGCTTGCAGGGTGGCGGAGGCTACGCCGCGGTCTAGAGCTTGCTGATAAACTGCGATCGCCTCGCTGATTTGATGGTGTCGATGATAAAGACGGCCTAGGGAGAGATAGAGATGGATCTGGGTAGGCTCGGCAGCGATCGCCTCTTGGTAGGCGTTGAGGGCTAGCGGCAGATCCTGGGTTTGCTCCGCTAAGGTGCCTAAGAGCTTCAGGGCCTCGGTATGGCTAGGATGTTGGGCTAACACCTGACGATAGAGCTGAGCTGCCTCATGCCATCGACCGGCTTGGTGGTGTTGGAGGGCAGTTTGTAGGTGATCAGAGCTGGAAAAAGACATGCCCAAGGGTCTATGGCAACAACGGGAGCAAGAGGTGCAGGTGCGTTCAAAGCCCATCTCCCATCCTGGAGAGGTGGGGTGAGGATCTTCAATCTGGGTCAATCAACCCGATGGCTAGAATACCCAAGAGCGATCGCCCTTCGATCTAGACCGCGAGTTCTCCCCAGAACAGAGCTTGCTCCTCAGCATAATCTATCTCTTTGTAGAGGCGGTCAACGGAGATCCGTGGCACAATCAGAGCAAGACCTACAGGCCCTATTACCACCGCGTCTCACCGTTCGGCTGAATCGTCTAGATCCGACACCCTGACGAGTGGTTGTGGTCAGTAGTCCTGATTATAGAAAATCCCCCACAGCACAACTCTACCCAATGAGGGATTGCTAAGTCGGACTCATTACGAGTATGATATAGAAGTTCGAGAGCGATCGCTCCGGCTAGTGTCTAGTCCTAGGCTAGTTACCGAGTCCCGATCCGCTGCCCGATCCGCTGCAAGCGCGGAAGGGGTGAAGGTAGGCGCGGCGATCCCTAAGATTTGCTCAATCTTTCCCGTTTCATTGACAAACGATATATCAGGAGACATACGTATGACAGCTACGACTTCTCGCGCAGCAACTGGACGTTTTTATCCCACTCGGATCGATCTGGCTATGGAGGTGCGATCGCAGGTTGCAGACTTGCTGAACAAAACTCTGGCTGCCACCTTGGATCTGAAAACCCAAACCAAGCAAGCCCACTGGAACGTCAAAGGCATGGACTTCTATCAACTCCATGAACTGTTTGATGAAATGGCAGGCGAGTTGAACGAGTATGTGGACATGGTGGCCGAGCGGATCACGGCCTTAGGTGGCACCGCCTTGGGCACCGCCCGCATGGCGGCTAGCAACTCCATTCTGCCTGAATATCCTACCGAGATTGTTGAAGGCGTTGAGCACGTGACGGCATTGGCTGAACGATTTGCGCTCTATGCCGCCCATGTGCGGGAAGCGATCGATGTCACCGACAATGCCGGTGATGCCGACACCGCCGATCTCTATACCGAAATCTCCCGCACCATCGACAAGCGCCTCTGGTTCCTCGAAGCCCATTTGGTGAACAAGGGTAGTCTTGCCTAGGCTGACGACTAGGGTTTTCTTGAAGCTTTAGTTGCACAGACGATCGCCCACTCCTCTAATCTGGGGAGTGGGCGTTTTGCAATGATGATTTCTAGGGTGTATGACCTCTATGGCCTTTCAACTTAGCTCACTTCACGAGTCGGATGCGGCTCAATTTAATGCGTTGGTCTGTCAATCTTTCGTGACCCCAGTTGATCGTGAAGCTCGCTATCTTCAACGGATTGGGCTAGACCATATACGGGTGTTGCGCCATGGATCGCAGCTTGTGGGTGGGTTGGCAACCCTGCCGATGGGACAGTGGTTTGGAGGCAAGCTGGTGCCCATGGTGGGGATTGCAGCGGTGTCGGTGGCCCCAGAATGGCGCGGGCAAGGGGCCGCGCTGGTGCTCATGCAAGAGACGCTGCGGGAGCTGCATGATCGCCATGTACCCATCTCAACGCTGTATCCAGCCGTGCAGCGTCTCTATCGTCAGGTGGGCTATGAGCAAGGCGGTATGCGCTATCGGTGGCATATCGACTGCGATCGCATCCGGGTGACCGATCCACCCTTGTCGGTGAGTCCTATGGCGGTTGATATAGCCAGGCTGCGATCGCTCCAGCAGCAGCAGGCTGCCTATCACACGGGGCATCTCGATCGCTCCCCAGTTCTCTGGAACGAACTCCTCGACATGTCGAAACAAGCTCTTTTCCTCTATCAGTTTGGCCCCACGGATCAGCCCCAGGGCTACGTAGCCTTTCACCAAGGTCGTCAAAGCGATCGCACCCAGATTGATGTATTGGATTGGGTGGTCACTAGTCCCGCTGCTCTGAAAACGCTCTGGGCATTTCTGGGCTCCCATCGATCGCAGATTGATCGAGTGCAGTGGCGCAGTGGGTTAATTGATCCACTTGCCCTAGGGTTGCCAGACCAGGAGGCTAAACCGGGAGATGGCGATCGCTGGATGGTACGCATTGTCGATGTTGTGCGTGCGTTGGAATGTCGCGGTTATCCCCTAGCCCTAACGGCAGATCTCTACCTCACGGTGCAGGATGATCTCTTGTCGGCGAATACGGACACCTTCCGGCTCTCCGTCGCCAACGGGCAAGGACAGGTCACCCGTCAGTCAGGAGATGGGCTATCGCTCTCGATCCAGGGTCTGGCAGCCCTCTATACCGGTCTATTTTCTCCAACCCAACTACGCTGGATGCGCTGGTTGGAGGGGGATGATCAGTCTGTGGCGATCGCCACCCAGATATTTGCCACTGGTTCTCCTTGGATGCCCGACTTTTTCTAGATGCAGTAGGTACTGGTTGCCGGAAGAACAGCGGCTCCTGTCCGTTCAGAGATATACTTTAGGCAAGTTAGCCTAGGCCTAACATGGTGTCCTTGCTAGTCAGTCGGTGGCAAGACGTTGCATAAGGCTGTAGCCCTAACTCACCAAAGCTTATCGTCCCTTGCAACCTGGAATGTGATTGCAACTTCTATGGCAGATCCAGAGCATCTTGCTACCCTCAAGAAGGGCATTGATTTTTGGAATCGTTGGCGACAAGAATCCTGTGTTTCTAAGGTTGACCTCAGCGGGGTCAACCTTAGTGAACTGAGCCTCGGCGGCATTAATTTAAGCGGGGTCGATCTATTTGAAGCGGTTTTATTACGGGTCGATTTAAGTGAAGCGAACCTCAGCCGCGCTAATTTGACTGGAGCCCAGCTTTTAGCGGCGGATCTCAGCGCTGCTAATCTGAGTCGCGCCAACCTTACCTACGCTCAACTGGGGGCGGCGGATCTCAGTGAAGCCAACTGTAATCGCGCCATTTTTCATGGTGCTGACCTCAGTGCCACCGATCTGAGCGATGCTAACCTCAGTCGTGCTGTGTTGACCGAGGCAGACTTGGGGGTTGCTGACTTGACGGATGCCATTCTCAAACGGGCAGACCTAAGCAAGGCCGATTTAACCGGGGCTCGCCTTTGTCGGGCTAACCTGCACGATGCCATTTTTGAACATACGATCCTGGATAAAGCCGATTTGCGGGGTGCCAATATGCCCAGCACCGCCATTCGTTAAAGCGATCGCCTTCCCTGCTCCGCCCGCTCTTTTATCCTAGGATCGGTTGAATCAGGGAAACAGCATTGCCGGGTTACAACTTCAGCTCATCATCCATGTTCTGTTTATGACTGTTCAAGTTCATTTTTTGCCGGATAATATTGCGATCGCTGCCGAGGCTGGTGAACCGTTGCTGCAAGTGGCTGAACGGGCTGGCATCAGCATTCCCACCGGCTGCCTGATGGGTTCCTGCCATGCCTGTGAGGTAGAACTGGAGGACGGTCGGGTGATTTGTTCCTGTATCTCCGCCGTACCGCCGGATTGCGCAGACTTGACCATCAACCTTATGGTAGACCCAACCTGGTAGGCTACATAAGCAGCGATCGCTTCTCTAGCAGATCGTAGTCTATTCAGAGTGGCATAGATAGATGCGTTAGGCGACGTCGTAACGCATCACAATAAACTATGGGCAAGCCTTTCGACGCCGCTCAATGCTCACGGAGTGCCAGTAGGATGTGTTAGGCGCAGCCGTAACGCATCCAAGCCTCATTGAACGCAGGTTAGTCAAAGGTTTTCGATCGCCCGGCATATTATGTTGAAAGGTTTGATGCACTATGTCTCATCTTGGACGGGGTATGCAACCGGCAGCACCAACCTCACCAATCCTACGCCAGGTGGAAGCAATGACCCCAAGTGCGATCGCTCTGGGGAGTAACCTGGGTGATTCCTACCAAATTTTGCAAGCGGCCTTTGATGTCTTAGCCCAAACTCCCCATGTATCTCTAGTGGCCCGGTCGTCGATCTACCAAACAGCCGCAGTGGGGCCACCCCAGCCTGACTATCTCAATGCCTGCGCGATCCTGGAAACCAGCTTGGCTCCCGAGGCGTTGCTAAGCACGCTATTGATGATCGAAGCCCAGTTTGGCCGCGTGCGGCGAGAACGCTGGGGCCCACGCCTGCTGGATCTAGATTTGTTGCTCTTTGGCGATCGCTGCCTGCAAACTCCGACGTTACAAATCCCTCACCCTCGCATGGGCGATCGCGCCTTTGTCTTGGTACCCCTAGCAGAAATCGCTGGACATTGGATCGATCCCACCACCGGACAGGCGATCGCCCATCTAGTGCAGCAGTGCGATTGTTCCGGTATCCAGCGATGGGAGGGCTAGCGATCGGGAGGCTACGTAACCTGAGTTCGGGATAAGCTGAAAGCTTCATTCTCTCGTAGGCTGAGATCTTGATTCTTTCATCCAACCAGCTAAAAAATTTCCTTAACCCGAACTGACGTTAAGTAGAACTACTTAAGAGCGGCCTGCTCTAGTTCATTCAACCGCAGTCGCATAGCTCGCTGCCAGGGCTCAACCCCAAGGCGGCGGATGATGTAGTCAGCCACAAATAGTGGAAGCCCCATCGATCGAATGCGGGCCTGAATCCGTGCTAGACGATCTTGCACCTGAAGCGCTTTTTTCTGCAGCGAGGATGGTGGGAGAATTTCATGACCGCTGAGCTGATAGCCACGCTGTACTAAGAGGTGAGCAACCTTGGCTTCTACTAACTGCACATCCTTTTTTTTCATCGTCCGCTGCCACTTCTGAGCGTAGCGAGCATCCGGGGCATCGTAGGTAGTGTAGTCTGGATAGCTGAGCATGTGGGCGCTGTAGGGCAGTCCAAGAAACTGACAAACCTGGGTGAGCACTGCTTCAGAATCTTGCAACAGCAGCTCATAGCGCACCTCAAGGTAGCGATCGCTGGTCAGCTTAGATTTGAGGGTTGTCCACAAGTCTTCTGCTTCACGCCAGCGCTCCACCCCCGTCCAAACATTTCCAGCCCAGCCCATGCCAATGCAGGATGGTGCCACATCTCTAGGATCACGAACGAGGTGAATAAATCGTGCTTCGGGCCAAATCCATAGGAGGCGATCGAAGTGACGATGCACCGTTGCACCCACCTGTTCTTTGCGATCGCGCACCTGCTTTTGTCGCATGAAGTCTTTGACTAGATCAGGGTAGCTTAGCTGCTGATCGACATGAAAGTTGTAGGTCTGGAAAATGCGATCGGTGTCTAATAGTTTGTGGTATTCCTGTAGATCAGGCCAGCATCCTGGTGCTGCTAAATGATCCACAATGAACTCAAATTCACTACACCAAGCTAGTTGAGGATGCCCATTGAGCATCAGTCTAAGCATGGTTGTTCCAGAGCGCTCAGCCCCTACCAAAAAACAGGGAGCACTGAGGGGATTATTCTGTATCATTGCAAGCCTGTATGGGTTCAGTTTTACTTCAAGCGCCTTGTTTAGAATAGCGTAGAGATGCCCGTGTTTAGCCCGTAAAGACTAGCATGGTTTGATCGTGCCAGACATCTATCTAGAGAATGATAATTTTGGCTAAATCCAACCGTGCTGATCCTTTATTCAAGAGACGTATTGTGATGATATTTGTGGCAAAAAAGTTGCATTCAAATGTATGGTCTAATGATTCTCAAATGCTCGCCCTGACTCTATATGTTCGCATGTAATTTTTAGCGCAACTTCTCATAAAGTCCAATAGCAATAACACGGATATTGCACCTCAAATTTTCTATGGCTGCTGCGTAGCTGAAGGTATGAATTATCCTAGGGGATCACCGTAGTTTCCGCTTTGAAAGATCCAGAATAACGCTTGTAAAGCAGCAAGAATGAGTAGCTGCAATTCTT
>DATNRH010000011.1 GCA_036703605.1 Candidatus Obscuribacterales bacterium
ATAACCCTGGGTTATTAAGCAGTTGGTTTTTTGTCCCAGGGGTGATTGGCGTAGTCCTGACCCTCACCGGATCCTTAGTCTCCTCAACCACGGTCATCCGAGAAAAAGATGTGGGCACCCTAGAGCAACTTCTGATGACCCCGGCTGCCGGTTGGGAAATCCTCACTGCCAAAATCGCTCCCCTCTTTGTCCTGCTGATGGGTGATGTCTTGCTAGCGTCTGCTATTGGGCGAGTGATTTTTGGGCTTCCTTTTCGCGGCAACTATGGTCTATTTATAGCCTTATCAGCACTGTACGTCTTAGTTTGTATTGGCATTGGGATCCTATTGGCAACCTTAGCGAATAATCAACAGCAAGTTGTGTTGATCTCATTTTTCTTCAACGTGCCGCTGATTCAGCTCTCCGGAGCGATCGCCCCCATTGAAAGCATGCCACCTTTTTTTCGTGCCCTATCTTTTCTGGATCCCCTACGCCACTATGTACAAATTGCCCGTAGCCTAATTCTCAAAGATGTAGGCGTTGAAGCTCTGTGGATTCATATCCTAGCTCTCAGTGTTTTTGCGGTGCTATTTCTGGGCGTCAGTATCAACCGATTTCGAACCCAGTTAAGCTAGTATCTTAACGTCCAATCAGCAGAGCGCGATCGCCCCCTCCCACAGGGAATGCGATCTCAGGTTTTGTAACGCGAGAATTGCTGGCACAATGGAGCAAGGCCTGTTTCCACCCTAGGGCAGCAGGTCTCAACTGTAGTCATCAAAGGGCGATGTATGTGGCGAGTCATTATTCAATGTTCTGCTGATAGCTGGCGTGACCATGCGGTGGCCTTTAAGGCGATCGCTGCCCAATATTCCGATACGCCCTTGGCATCGAAGAAAATGAAAGACGATGAACGCCGAATTATGGAATTTCAGGTGGAATCGGTGAGTGATGCAGAAGATTTTATGGAAGAATGCCTGGCGCTGGAGGGCTTTACGGCAACGTTTGAGGCCCTTTAGCGAACTGCTGGGCCACCCCCACTGTAGCGATCGCCCGAGCCTCTAAGATCCTGTGGGGGTACTTAACTAGACTCTTGGCTGTTCAAGGTCTGGCCAAGAAGAGGAGTCACGCCTGCCCTGATGTCATGAGTTATGCATTATTTAAACCAACTATCGCCCAGCAAGCGAGGCTACGCCCTCATCAATCGCTCCATCCACTGGCTGTCTAAGTTCCTGGTGAAAGACTGGGATCGCCGTCTGCTCGGGCTTTCTAGTCTACCCATTCGTTCCATTTTGGATATTGGAGCCAATGAGGGTCAGTTCTCCAAACGGATGCGATCGCTCTTTCCTGATGCCCAGATCTACGCCTTTGAACCCTTGCCCGATGCCCTCAAGGTCTTAAACACTTGGGCTAAGACCCAGCGGGGATCTGTGCAGGTGTTTGATGTGGCTTTGGGGGAAACAGAGCAGGTGTTATCCATTCAACAACAT
>DATNRH010000012.1 GCA_036703605.1 Candidatus Obscuribacterales bacterium
AAATTATGCGGAACCCGGGACTTGAACCCGGAAGTCTTTGCAGACACTAGAACCTGAATCTAGCGCGTCTACCAATTCCGCCAGTTCCGCATCAGCTTTTGGCTGCGACTATCAATCATCGCTTGTCTTACGACATTCGTCAACCCAGTCAGGGGGGATTTTTTTTGAGTTTGCCCATGATTAGGTTAAGCTTGAGTAAACCTTGAATCATGCTTCATAGTCAGATCTGAGCTAGGGGGCGATCGCCTTTAGTTCCTTGGTTTTCCTAAAATGTGATATTCAGATCTGGACATTTGGCTGCTTTTCGGTAGAATCAGAACCGAAATCTTCATAACCCTACATAATTTTTGGGAGGACAGACCCATCGCTCCTTCGTCCCGCTCATCTAACTCCGCCTCTAGTGCTGAATCTAGCAACGCGGTGCTTCACATTCAGGGTGGTGCTCGTCTATCCGGGCAGGCCCACGTCAGTGGTGCAAAAAACTCTGCGCTTGTTTTGTTGGCTGGTGCATTGTTATGCCCCCAGGATTGTCGTTTGCGCAATGTTCCTTCGCTGCTAGACATTGATCGCATGATAGAAATTCTAGCCACCCTGGGTGTCAAGGTTGAGCGGGATGGTACTGCGCTGGTGATGAATGCCAGTCACATCTCCCAGTCTAAGGCTCCCTACGAACTGGTAAGCCAGTTGCGCGCTAGCTTTTTCATCATTGGGCCTTTGCTAGCCCGGCTGGGCATTGCTCGGGTGCCATTGCCCGGTGGCTGTGCCATCGGTGCTCGTCCGGTTGATCTCCACGTGCGTGGTTTGCAGGCCATGGGGGCTAATGTGCAAATCGATCGCGGTGTCGTTCATGCCTATATACCAGGGGTGCGTAAGCGGCTCCAGGGGGCACGCATCTATCTTGATTGCCCCAGTGTGGGCGCAACAGAAACGTTGATGATGGCTGCGACCCTGGCTGAGGGAGAGACCATTTTGGAGAATGCGGCCCAAGAGCCCGAAGTGGTGGATCTGGCCAACTTCTGTCGAGCGATGGGAGCCAAAATTCGCGGAGCTGGCACCAACACCATCGTGATTTCCGGTGTGCCGAACTTACACACCACGGACTATGCCGTGATCCCAGACCGGATTGAGGCTGGAACGTTTTTGATCGCTGGGGCAATTACCCATTCCGATATCACCGTATCGCCCGTGGTGCCCGAGCATCTCACCGCCGTGATTGCCAAACTGCGCACGGTGGGTGCAACGGTGCTCGTAGAAGCGCCCAACCGGCTGCGGGTGATTGGGGCCGATCGCTATCGGGCCACTGACCTCAAGACTCTCCCCTATCCTGGGTTTCCCACGGATATGCAGGCTCAGTTTATGTCACTGCTGGCGCTAAGTGAAGGCAACAGCATTGTCATTGAGAATATCTTTGAAAACCGCCTGCGCCACGTTGCGGAACTGAGCCGCATGGGGGCAGATATCCGGGTGGAGGGCAACACCGCTATTATCTGCGGGGTGCCGAAGCTGTCTGGGGCTCCGGTGGTGGCGACCGACCTGCGGGCTTCAGCGGCGCTGGTGTTGGCGGGCTTGGCAGCGGAGGGAACAACCACACTCCAAGGTCTACAGCATCTCGATCGCGGCTATGACAACTTGGAATGGAAACTGAAGCAGTTGGGTGCTGATCTACGCCGTATTCATGGCGATGCAGAACCAGTCTTGACCTATGCTCCGGTGTAGCGATCGCCCTTAATCTCTAAGTTCATTGGGATTTGGCTGATCGACCTATACCCTCTTCCTATCTAGGGAGGGGGTTTTCCATTAGATATGGTGCAAGTGTGGTTAAGCGCGGCAAGATGGAAGATAACGCACCTTTGATGTTGATATTGAGCTTTTTCCTACATACACCATGTCACAGTCTAGATTTACCTCCGAGCTTCTCCTCAGCGCAGCAACCGTTCCGGTGCTCCTGGGCATCATGGGCGGCAAGCTGATGGCCGATGTCATGCTGAGTGTTGGGCAAGCTAGTGAAGAACTGTTTCGGGGCGATCGCCTGCCCGTTTTGCACAGAACCACGCCGCCGCCGTCTGAGTCCTAACCGGGGCGATCGCCTGCCCGTTTTACACAGAACCACGCCGCCGCCGTCTGAGTCCTAACCGGGGCGATCGCTCGGGCATCGCGCGGTGTTTGCCTGCGGATGGGCAAATGTAGCCCGCGATACGTTCTAGTCCGAAAAAATGTATCAAAATTGCCAAAATCTATGGGATATAGTCGGAATTTTGAGCATTTGCGGCTTCTGAGGGATACTAGATTTTGGCTTGGGTTCTACGGGCTGGGATGGCAATCATTCTGACCTGCAAGGGCGATCGCAGCTCCTATCCTTCGGCTATGGCATGACCATTCCAGCGCGGATGTATGCTAGGAGGCTAGACATGAGATGGCGATCGACTATTGTGAGCCTAGGGCTTTGGGATCTTGTTGCCGCAGGCTAAGGGTACTGGCATGATCAGTGCAGGGTTGATAGACCAACCGTCGTTGGCTTTGCCGTTGAAGACCGCCTCGGCCTTAGGGACGTCCCATACAATTATCGAGTATTACCGCTAGGACAGACTATGAGTTCATCTCCTCACCCCTCAGATGATGCGTTTCGTTCCGGTACAGTGGTCGAACCATCTACACCTCCCGCTAGCGATCTTTCTCCAACCTCCACATCGGATCTTCTCTTTCGGCATCGCCTAAGGGTTGTAGAAGATTTATGGGAACAGGTGCTACAGCAGGAGTGCGGCCATGAAACCGTGGCATTGCTTCAAACCTTGAGGTCGGTCTGCTCCCCAGAAGAAGCGGTGATTGAAGGCGCACCCAAGGTAATTGACCTGATCGAACGCTTAGACCTCACCGAAGCTATTCGTGCGTCCCGGGCCTTCGCTCTGTACTTTCAACTCATTAACATTGTCGAGCAGCATTACGAGCAGCGAGGGCAGCAAGAGCAGTATCGAGAAGCGACTCAGCGCTACGCTACCCTGCGCAATGGGGAACAGGAAAGCAATGTTCCTAGCCTAGCCCGCACCTATGCTCAGCAGGCCAGCGCGCGCAGTGCGGCAGCAGAACGCGGCACCCAGGCTGAGATCTTAGAGAAAAGCCTGCAGGATTCGGTGATGGCTCCCCGGGAAGCACGTACCCTGCAGGGGTTGTTTCCCCAGCTTTTTCAGCTCAACGTTCCGCCTCGGCAGATTCAAACCCTGATCGACAATCTTGATGTGCGGCTGGTGTTTACTGCCCACCCCACGGAAATTGTGCGGCACACCATTCGCGACAAGCAGCGCCGCATTGACCGGATTTTGCGTCAGCTCGATCAAATTGAGGAGCGGCTGCCCTCGATCGCTTCCTCGTCGTCCCAGGAAATGGTGGATTTGTGGGAAGAACTGACGGAGGAAATCCGCCTATGGTGGCGTACCGATGAGCTGCACCAGTTTAAGCCTACGGTTCTAGACGAAGTCGACCACACCCTGCACTACTTTGATGAAGTGCTGTTTGAGGTGGTGCCCAAACTCTACCAGCGGTTTTGTAAATCCCTCAGTGATACCTTTCCTCGGCTGCGGCCACCCCGCTATAACTTTTGTCAGTTTGGCTCTTGGGTGGGATCAGACCGCGATGGCAACCCGTCGGTGACGCCGGAGGTGACATGGAAGACGGCTTGCTATCAGCGTAACTTGGTGATCTCCAAGTACATTGGCTCGGTAGATCACTTGACCCAGTTGCTCAGCCTATCGCTGCATTGGAGTGATGTCTTGCCTGACCTGCTCGATTCCCTAGAGCAGGATCAAATGCATATGCCAGATGTGTATGAGCAGCTTGCCATTCGCTATCGGCAGGAGCCCTATCGCCTCAAGCTTGCCTATATCAAAAAGCGTCTGGAAAATACTCGCGATCGCAGCCTGCAGCTCTATAACGGTGATGGCTTCCAAGATGAGCATCCGATTCTCAACCCTGCGATTATCTATCGATCGGGGCAGGAACTCTTAGCTGAACTCCATCTGATTCAGCGTAACTTGACCGAAACAGGGCTGAGCTGTCAATGGCTCGATAGTCTCATCTGCCAGGTGGAAATTTACGGTTTCAACCTAGCTCGTTTGGATATTCGCCAGGAAAGCTCGCGCCATTCCGATGCGCTGCATGAGATTGCCAACCATTTACAGATTCTGCCTCGCCCCTACGATGAACTGCCGGAACATGAACGGATCGGCTGGCTGGTGCAGGAGCTGAAAACTCGGCGACCTCTCATTCCCACAGAACTCCCCTTCTCGGAGAAGGTTTGCGAAACCATCCGCACGTTTCGTATGGTGCGTAAACTCCATCAAGAGTTTGGCCCCGAGATCTGTGAAACCTATGTGATCAGCATGAGCCACCATGTAAGCGATTTACTGGAGGTACTGCTGTTGGCGAAGGAGGCGGGGCTCTATGATCCTGCCCTTGGTGTGGGCTGCTTGAACGTGGTGCCGTTGTTTGAAACGGTGGAGGATCTGAAGCGGGCTCCGGCGGTCATGCGCCAGTTGTTTGAGTTGTCACTCTACCGCGCTTTGCTGGCTGGGGGCTATGAGGCGATGGCTGCAGAAGCTGCTTCCCGTAGCCATGAGGCGGAGATGCATGGGTCGGCCCATTCCACCTCGATTCCTGCACCCCAGGGCGATCGCCCCTCGGTGTCTCTCCAAGAAGTGATGCTAGGCTACTCGGACAGCAACAAAGATTCGGGCTTTTTGAGCAGCAACTGGGAAATCCACAAGGCCCAGCAGGCGCTCCAGCAAATTGCGGAGGGCTATGGCGTTTCCCTGCGCATCTTCCATGGGCGGGGTGGCTCGGTGGGGCGGGGCGGTGGCCCAGCCTACGAGGCCATCTTGGCCCAGCCAGGACGCAGTATTGCTGGTCGCATCAAAATTACGGAACAGGGCGAGGTGCTGGCCTCAAAATACAACCTGCCAGATTTGGCGTTGTATAACCTAGAAACCATCACTACGGCAGTGGTGCAGGCTAGCTTGCTGCGCAACGGGTTTGACGATATTGAACCCTGGCGCGAAATTATGGAAGATCTGGCGGCGCGATCGCGGGAGCATTACCGAGGGCTGATTTACGAACAGCCGGACTTCATCGACTTCTTCCATCAGGTGACGCCGATTGAGGAAATTAGTCAGCTTCAGATCAGCTCTCGTCCAGCCCGGCGGGGTGGCAAGAAGGGGCTGAGTAATCTGCGGGCCATTCCTTGGGTGTTTAGCTGGACACAGACGCGCTTCCTGTTGCCGTCGTGGTATGGCGTGGGTACCGCTTTGCAGGACTTCCTAGAGCAAGCTCCGGAAGAGCATCTGAAGCTGTTGCGCTATTTCTACTACAAGTGGTCTTTCTTCCGCATGGTGGTGTCGAAGGTGGAGATGACCTTGTCGAAGGTTGACTTGGACATTGCCCATCACTACGTGAAGGAGTTAACGCCGCCGGAGGATCGCGATCGCTTCAATCGAGTCTTTGAGCAGATTGCGAGCGAATACTACCTCACCCGTGATTTGGTGTTGGCGATTACGGGGCATGAACGGTTGCTAGACGGTGATCCCGAGCTACAGCGATCGGTGCAGCTTCGCAACAGCACCATTTTGCCCCTCGGCTTCCTGCAGGTGGCCCTGCTGAAACGGCTGCGGCAGCATAAGACCGATACCCAGTCTGGGGTGGTGCGATCGCGCTATAGTCGCGGTGAGCTGCTGCGTGGAGCCCTGTTGACCATCAACGGCATTGCTGCCGGGATGCGCAATACGGGCTGATGCTGCCAAGACCACAGCGATCGCCCCTTGGTAGGGAACCTCTAAAATACGGTGGGGCGATCGCGGCTGAAACGGTTCCCTGCTGCTGTGGATAGGGTTAGGCGATGCTAACAGGACTCCACGATCTACCCATCAGGTTGCGCGATCGCTGCATTATCATAGAACAGCCAACGTTGTTCCTCTCAAATTGTCAAATCCTCGGGACGAACGACGGCTCTGGCTATAGGATATAAGTTCAAACCTGTTAGGGTCGTTGGTGAGCCGATAATATCATGCTGTGTTGCCTCAACCCTCAATGCTCAACTCCCCACAACACAGATGACGCAACTCAGTGCGCTAACTGTGGACAGCCACTGGTGACCTCCCTGCGGGGGCACTATCGTCCTGTGCAGCTTTTGGGACAGGGAGGGTTTGGGCGCACCTACTTGGCAACCGATCAGGATCGCTTGGGCACCCGCTGTGTGATCAAGCAATTTTCGCCAAGGGTGCAGGGCACGCGGTCGCACCAAAAGGCGGTGCGCTTGTTTAACCAAGAGGCGGTGCGGCTGCATGAGCTGGGCGAACATCCTCAAATTCCCAATCTGTTGGCCTATTTTGAGCAAGACGGCTATCTTTACCTGATCCAGCAATTCATCAAAGGGCAAAATCTGTCTCAACTGGTGCGGCGGCAGGGCAGTTTTTCGGAGCCCCAACTGCGCGAGGCCCTGCTCGATATTTTGCCGGTGCTGACGTTTGTGCATGACCACCAGGTGATCCACCGCGATATCACCCCCATGAACATTCTGCAGCGGCAGATTGACAATCGCCTAGTGTTGATTGATTTTGGGGTGGCCAAACAAATTTCCGAAGCCACCGATAACCTCACCGGCACCCGCATTGGTACGGAGGGCTACGCGCCCCTCGAACAATTTCGCAGTGGACGTGCCTACCCGGCCAGTGATCTCTACAGTCTGGGTGCCACCTGTTTATACCTACTGACGCAAACTCGTCCTGATAGTCTCTACGATCCCCTAGCGGGACGATGGATCTGGCGAGAGTATCTGGCACGGCAGGAGAAAAGCATTAGCGATCGCTTGGCGGCAGTGTTGGAGCGGATGCTGAAAGATCTGGTGACGGAGCGCTACCAGTCTGCCACGGAGGTGATCCAAGATCTGACCCGTACGGTAGTGGGGAGCCCGGTGCCGCCGCCGCCCCGTTGGCGGGCTGTCAGCCCAGGGATGCCGTCAGGATCGGCGATCGCCTCTCCGCCCACGGCCCCTCCGTTGGCTGAAGACACGATTTCCTCGGTGCCCACCTCTATCTCTGGGATACCATCGTCTGGGGTACCATCGGGCGCTCCCTCAGGCTCACCTCCAGCCTCTCGCCCTCCCACCTCTGGCCCCACTGAACAGGGCTGTTTGCATGTCTTAGAGGGGCATTCATCTTGGGTAACGGGCATTGCTTTGAGTCCTGATCAGCGGGTCGTGGCTAGCAGTGGCTTGGATGACACGATTTACCTTTGGGATGCCTTTACGGGGCGGAGTATGGCCAAGCTGACCGGCCATGCCCGAGGCGTGAATGTGGTGATCGTCAGTCCCGATGGCACGACCTTGCTCAGCGGCAGCGATGATTACACCATTAAGGAATGGAATCTGAGCACAGGTAACCTGATTCGTACCTTGAAGGGGCATTCGCGGGATGTGAATGCGTTGGCCATTAGCACCAATGGCAAGCTGCTGGCCAGCGGTGGCGAAGATCGCACCATCAAGCTATGGCAGATGGGGACGGGCACGCTGCTCAAGACCTTGGTGGGCGTTGCAGGCATGATTAAGTCTGTGGCCATGAGTCCAGACAGCAGTGTTTTAGTCAGCGGCGGGTTTGATAACAAAATTAAGCTCTGGAGCCTGAGGACTGGAGAGCAACTCAAATCTTGGGTGGCGCACCGCAACTCGGTGAATGCGGTGGCGGTAAGTCCAGATAGTAAGCTGTTGGCCAGCGGCAGTAAGGATCGTACGGTACGTCTCTGGGATCTGGCTACCGGTCAGTTGCTGCATACCATGGCAGGACATAATCGAGATGTCAACACGCTGGTGTTCAGTCCCGATGGACGGATGGTGGTGACGGGGAGCAGTGATGCCACCCTAAAATTCTGGGATGTGCGGGATGGTTCCTTGTTGCGATCGCGTCGGGCTCATTTGGACTCGGTGAATGCGATCGCCCTCAGCGGGGATGGCAAAATTTTGGTGAGCGGTAGTTCTGATAAGACGGTGAAGATTTGGCAAGTTGCAGATCTGCTGTGACTCAAGAATCATTTCGGGATCCGCAAGCGATCGCTGCTGTCTAACCGGTTCAAGATTGAAGGTGATGGTGCATAACGTCTGATGACAGAAGCTATAGACGCCGTAGAAACGTCCCCAACCCTATGGCGGTTGATTCCCCATTTACAAGCGCCCGGCTCGGTGCAGATGGCCATCGATCGCTGGCTGCTGGAGCAGCATCGTGCCGGACATCATCCCCCGACGCTGCGGTTTTATACCTGGTCTCCCCCGGCTATTTCGGTGGGCTATCACCAACGACAGATTCCCGAGCACTGGGCAACGCTGCGCTGGCAGGATGCTCCCTTGTCCGTGGTGCGCCGTCCTTCTGGTGGGCGAGCGGTGCTGCATCAAGGCGATCTCACCTATGCGATGGTGACCTCTGGGCTACAGGGCGATCGCTCCACGGTCTATCGTGCCCTGTGTGAGGTGTTGATTCAAGGGTGGCGATCCCTGGGGGTTGCTCTGCACTACGGCAATGCCCAGGGCGGCTATCATCAGCATACCAACTGCTTTAGCCTAGCTACAGCGGCAGACTTGATCACCGCCAGCGGCACTAAGATGATCGGCAGCGCTCAACTGCGGCGAGGAACGGCCATTCTCCAGCATGGCTCCATGCGCCTCCATCCTGATGTCGTCCTAGCGCAGCAGGTCTTTCCCCTAGACAAGCTGGGGGATGACCAACCCCTTTTGCCGACACCATTGCAGTCCCTAGCCGATGATGTTCTGCGCCGGGTGATTAGCCATGCCCTTGCCCAAGCCGCGGAGGCTGTGTTGACTATTCAACTCCAAGAACAACCCTTGACCATGGCGGAGTGGGAGCAGATCATGGCTGATCATGATGCAGCTACCTCAGGAGATGGGGCGGCGGCTGTGCCTGATCAGACCTCAGACTAGATGAGCACCTTGCGGTGGATTGTAGGACTAGAGACCGCGCTCCATGGTCATGTTAAATCCTTCCGTGATGCGGGCGATCGCTGCTAACGTTGGGATCGAGTTTCTCCCCGGTAGCGGACATATTCAGCTAGAAAGGCCAGCAGGGCAGAAGTTGAAATTAACAGCACGCTCAGGGCATTGATATCGGGTTTAACGCCGGTGCGGATGCGGCTGAAAATTTCAATGGGCAATGGATTTGCGCCGCCGCCGGCCGTGAAGCTAGAAATCAGCAGGTCATCCATACTGAGGACAAACGACAGCAGGCAGCCCGAGATAATCGCGGGCATTAACTCGGGTACCAAAATCTTTAGGAATGCCTGCACAGGCGTAGCTCCTAGATCGAGGGCTGCTTCTTCCAGCCGTGGATCGAGGGTGGCCAGCCGTGAGGAGACCACGACGGCAATATAGGCCAGGCAAAAGACCATATGGGCGGCGATGATCGTCCATAAGCTCAAGGGAATCGCCATGGTAGCCAGAAACACTAGGGTCGCCACGGCGATCGCAATGTCAGGAATAATTAACGGTAGATAGGATACGCCTCGATACAGACTTTTGCCGGGAAAGCGATACTTGGCTAAACCGACGGCCATGAGCGTGCCCAGCACCGCCGATAGGGCTACGGCCACGGTGGCTACGGTGATGCTGTCTTGGAGCGCGGATAGAATACGTCCGTCGTTGAATAGACGGACATACCACTGCAGGCTAAAGCCTTCCCAGCGAGCGCTGTAGCGGGAGGCATTGAAGCTAAACACTGCCAAGACCAGGATGGGGATGTACATGAACCCAAACATGATCAGGGTAATGATCCCCAGAATTGGGATGGGAAACCGTCTAGGAGGCTGGGCAACGTGTTTCATGGCATTTTCCTGCAAGACCCTTAGGCTTTTGTTGCGTTGCGATCGCCATATTTCATCAAGAGAGCGATCGCAACGCTGACGGCGACAATCAACAGCATACTCAGAGCCGATCCTAGCCCCCAGTTGCGCACTCTCAAGAACTGGTTGTAGATCAGTCGCGACATGGTGCTACTGGATGCTCCACCGAGAAGCTCGGGTACAACGAAGTCACCCAAGCTGGTGATGAAAACCAGTAAGCTGCCAGCGGCAATTCCCGGTAGGGTTTGGGGTATGGTGACTTTCCAAAAGGTTTGTAGCGGCGTGGCCCCGAGATCAGCCGATGCTTCTAGTAAGCGAAGATCAAGTTTTTCCAGCGAGGCATAGAGAATCAGCACCATGTAGGGCAAAAAGCTATAGCTGAGGCCAATGCCCACGGCCACTTCGGTATAAAGCCAGTTTTGGGTGGGTAGCTGGAGGAGGGATAAAAAAGAATTGAGAACACCTGTGGGACGTAAAATCGACACCCAGGCATAGGCCCGCAGGAGAGATGATGTCCAAAGGGGCAGCACGAAGGCGATCAGCAGCAGCACCCGCCAGCGCTTCGGCGACTTCAGCGCAATCCAGTAAGACACGGGAAATCCTAAGATCAGGCAGGCTGCGGTGGTGACGAGGGCAAACCCCAGCGATCGCTCAATGACCTCTCGATAGGTTTGGTTGAGGAGCTGAATGTAATTTCCTAATCCGTAGGCTGGCGGTGCCGCACCAGGCCGCAGTCCGGGTAGAAAGCTGACATCTAGAATGAGCAGCGTGGGCAGTACGAGGAGCACCACTAGCCATAGACCGGCGGGGCCCAGCAGCAAGGTAGGCTGTATCCACCGCAGCCAGCGCCGAGGTGGCTTGGAGGGGGGACGGCTGGTCTGGAGGGTGCTCGGTGGCGTTGGTGTGGAGGTTGACATAGCTCACCCATGGGCTGGGGTTGAGTTGGGGCTGAAACCAATCTAGTTCAAGCAGGGGCACGTTGAAGGGGAGCTAAGCGCTGGATAACTCTGTCCATAAGCGATCGTAGAGTTCAATCGCCTCTCCTACTGGGGCGATGCCTTCACATTTGGCCAAGATTTCCTCGGGGGGGAATAGGTCATCGTTGGTTTTGAGGTCGTCGGGCAGTAAGTCGAAGGCGGGTTGAATGGGTGTTGCAAAAAAGAGCCGACTGACGACCTCTGCGGATACTTCAGGCTCGTAGAAGAGGTTCATCCAGGCATAGGCTGCTTCAGGGTTGGGAGCAGATTTGGGAATGACCATAGTATCGGTCCACAGGGAGGAACCGCTGTTGGGGACGACGTAGACGAGGGATGGATCTTCCAGTGTGGCAGCGATCGCATCCACAGAATAGGCCATCACCAGAGCTAAGTCGCCACTGAGTAGCTGATCTTCCCATCCGAAGGACTGGAAGGACGCCAGGGCAGGCTTTAGCTCTACTAATCGCTGGTAGGCTTCTTCAATCTCGGCTGGGTTGGTGGAATTATAGGAGTAGCCAAGGGAGCGTAGGACGGCACCCATCACTTCACGCACATCGTCCAGCAGTGTCATGCGGCGGAAGAGCTGCTCTTGGTTGTCCCATAGATCGCTCCAATCGCTGGGCTCAAAGTCTAATTGACTGGTGTTATACAGCAGCCCTGTCGTGCCCCAACTCATGGGAATGCTGTGGGCATTACCCGGATCATAGGTAGGATCCTGCCACTGGGGAAAGAGGGTATCTAGCCCCTGAATCTTGGCGTGATCTAGCTCTGACAACATGTCTAGCCGGATCATTTCCTCCACCATGTAGTCTGATGGATAAATAATGCTGTAGGCGTCCCCGCCGCCGGCCTGCATCTTGGCGAGCATGACCTCATTGGAGTCATAAATATCAATGACTACTTCGATGCCTGTGCGCTCCGTAAAGAGTTGGGCAAGCCCTTCATCGGTGTAATCTGCCCATGTATAGATGTGGAGGGTCTCGGACTGAGCATTGGCAGACCCACCGTTTGATACGGATCCGCTTTGGACATTGGAAATGCCACGGCGGCAGTTAGACAATGCTAAACCAGAGAGAACTGCTGCAGAGGCTTGTAAGAACCGTCGCCGGCTTGTCGAGATCACCCGAGGCGATCGCCCTAGGGAGCGTTGGGGATAATGATGCTTCATGGATAGTGAGTGACCCTCCGGCATACAACCTGGCAGGTGCGTCGATGCTCGACGCGTACCATAGAAACGTAGACGTTACACCTCGTCATGGCTACTCATCCCCAGGAGGATGGGCTGAACCCTGGTTCAGGGAACATAGGCCATGGGAGTGTGAAGCTTAGATCAACATGGGATACCCATGCCGTCGAAGAGCGATCGCCACCATGCCCGATGGGCAGGTTTTGATGGAGCACGGCGCAAGGCCTTAGAGATTCTGGGATTTGCGCAGATGACCAGAGCGAAACCCACGCCACGTTAGGTGTTCGATACATCGACAGACAAGATGCCCCCGGAAAATATCATTCCCTGTCTAGGCTTGTCAATGGGTAGCGATCGCTTGCTTCTATGGCTTACATGGTTAGAGCCAGACAGTCAGTGGCAGACCAGTAGACATGAATGGGCGTGTGAGGCTCGGGTAAGCTTTCTAGTCGATTGGGCTGCAACACCGTGAGGCTGTCTCCCGACAGGAGTTCTATCAGGTAATGGACATGGGTGCCTAAATACATGACATGCTTTAGGCGGCCTTCAAAGCAGTTGCTGTCGGCTGTGGGTAGGTCAAGGCTCACCTGAATTTTTTCAGGACGCACGCTAACCACTACGGGGCTATTCGTGTCTCCTGTCCAGCATTCCGATGGTTTGACGCGAATTTTCAGCCCATTTTGAGTGGTGACCTGCATATCGGCCGTGTCGGATGCTTCCACATAGCCCTGGAATAAATTGGTATCCCCAATAAAATCTGCCACAAACGGGGTTGAGGGATGTTCATAAATCTGGCTAGGAGTGCCTATTTGTTCAATCAACCCACCCCGCATCACCGCAATCCGATCGGACAAACTCAACGCTTCTTCTTGATCGTGGGTCACCATCACAAAGGTGACCCCTAAGGTTTGGTGGAGGTTGGATAACTCGACCTGCATCTCTTTACGAAGCTTGAGGTCGAGTGCACCTAAGGGTTCATCCAAGAGCACCACGGCTGGACGGTTCACCAAAGCCCGAGCTAGGGCTACCCGCTGCTGTTGTCCTCCCGAAAGCTGTGCCGGAAAGCGTTGGGCATAGTCGTCCATTTTGACAAGCTGCAGCACGTCAGCTACGCGCTGCCGCACCTGTGCCCGGCTACATTTTTTGATCCGCAGCCCGAAGGCAATGTTGTCCCACACGGTCATGTGGTTGAACAAGGCGTAGTTCTGAAAAACCGTGTTGACAGGGCGGCGATAAGGGGGCACGTAGGACATCGACTGCCCACGGATGTAGAGGTCACCGGATGAGGGTGTCTCGAATCCTGCAATCAGGCGAAGCGTGGTGGTTTTACCACAGCCTGACGGCCCCAAAATACTGAAAAACTCGCCCTTCTGGATGCTGAGATTAACACCCCGAACAGCGGTTTCTCCATCAAAGACCTTGAACACGTCGCAGAGTTCTACATCGATCCCTGCACGAGTTTCAGTTGCACGTTGGCTTTGAGCAACGGTCTGAGGCATGGCACCATATCCCCCAGTGGCGACTGATGAAAGGCGGAATAGCCCTTCGATAGCTTCAATAGCTTAATTGGTTTTTCAAGACTTGTGAATGTCTTGATGATGAATGGGTTGCTCCCCATTTAGACGCTTACCATAACACAAGTTCAGGTGTGA
Organism: Candidatus Obscuribacterales bacterium; assembly: GCA_036703605.1. Taxonomy (NCBI): domain Bacteria; kingdom Bacillati; phylum Candidatus Melainabacteria; order Candidatus Obscuribacterales; species Candidatus Obscuribacterales bacterium. Next base: position 13,698 of record DATNRH010000012.1, read on the forward strand.
TATGGAGGGCTTACTGTCTAATATGCCCAAAAACATGCCTAGACTATCGTTTAGGTTCCTCGATGGGAGAACATCATTCTGCGCTGAAACAAAACGACATCAATCGCTGTACACTAGCTAAGCGGGAAATCTATAGCAAGCTCAGGATGACCAGATAGACCACTGTGGTCGTTACTTAGGCGATCGCTGATCAAGGTAATGGGCAAGCATCTTTAACCCAAGTAGCATTCACACCCTAGCATTCACGTTGTCTGTGCCCTAGGGATGGGCAAGTATTAAGATTACTCTACCAGACTGCACGTTCTGTGCTCGTTGTACATGTCGATGTGCCGAGCGTTTTAGCCACATTGTCTATGACTCTGACCCAGAATCGTCCGAAGCCTCAACTCCGTCAGCGCAGTCCTCGCACTGTGGGACGACAGTACCAGTCTGTGCTTGTTCTTTTGGTGATATCGGTGTTTCTGTTGGGCGGTATGGGTGGCCGTCTTGCCTACCTTCAACTATTTGAGGGCGATCGCAACCGCCAACTCGCCGAAGATAATCGCATTCGTCTAATTCCCCAACAGCCTGAGCGGGGCCGCATTCTCGATCGCGAGGGGCGGATGTTGGCCGGTAGTCAACTATCCTACTCGGTGTTTCTTTGGCCGGTTGCCAATACCGAAGAAGACTGGCAGCCCATTATCCGTCGCCTAGCGACCATCATTAATGTTCCGGCCGATACGATTCAAAATCGTCTAGAACAGTCTGGCTATGGTTCTCCCTCCTTGGTGCGCATTGTCCGCAGTGTTGACCCAGATGTTGTCACCGCCCTGGCGGAGCTAAGCTCTGACCTAAATGGTGTGCAGGTACAGCCAGAAACTGAGCGCTTTTATCCCTACGGTGAGATTGCAGCCCATGTGTTGGGCTACACCGGAGAAATGAGTGACGAAGAACTGATTGAGCGTGAGGACGAAGGCTATCGCCTAGGAGATATTACTGGGCAGATGGGTGTGGAAGCTGCGTTTGAACCACTCCTACGGGGGCAGTGGGGTGGGCAGCAAGTGGAAGTTGATAGCTATGGGCACGTGCTTCAGGTGCTGGGGCAGAAAGAGTCGGAAGCGGGTAGTGATGTACAGCTTACGTTAGACCTCAAGCTGCAGTGGGCGGCGGAGAAGGCCTTAGGCGATCGCATTGGCGCTATTGTCGCCATCGATCCACGCAACGGCGAAGTGTTAGCCATGGTCAGCCGTCCGGTGTTTGACCCGAATATTTTCTCCAACAACATCACGACAGCTCAGTGGCAAGCGCTGCAGGAGCAGGAATTTCCCTTTGTGAACCGAGCCTTGCAGGGCTATCCTCCTGCCAGTACGTTCAAGATTGTGACCACAACCGCCGCGATCGAATCGGGGAACTACAGCCCAGATACGGTGCTGCAGACATTTCCCTTTATTCGGGCTGGTGGCATTGAATTTTGGGATTGGAACAATGCTGGATTTGGCCCCCTTGGATTTTCCGGGGCCATGGCCTACAGCAGCGATACCTTTTTCTACCAAACCGCTATTCGCATGGGTAGCCAGCCCCTAATTCAATGGACACGTCGCTTTGGCTTTGGGCAAAAAACCGGCATTGAGCTGTCCTCGGAAGAATCCTCAGGGTTGGTGCCTGATGAAAGCTGGAAACTTGAGAACATTGATGAGCCTTGGTTCCAGGGAGACACCATCAACATGTCTATCGGTCAAGGCTTTCTACAAGCGTCGCCTTTGCAGGTGGCGGTGATGTTTGCGGTGGTGGCCAATGGGGGCGATCGGGTGACACCTCATTTACTGAGGACGGCTGAACCTGTGGAGCGGTATCGCGAGAGCTTGGGCATTAGTGATGACACCTTGCGAGTGCTGCGCCAAGGCTTGCGGGAGGTCATTACTTATGGAACAGGGGCAGGGCTGAATGACGGCAACACGCCACCTATTGCAGGGAAGAGCGGTACGGCAGAAGATCCACCACGAAAATCCCATGCCTGGTTCGGAGCCTATGGGCCTGCAGACAATCCAGAAATTGTGGTCGTTGCTTTTGCTGAAAATGATGGTGGTGGTGGTAGTTCGGTAACGGGCCCCATGGTGCGTCAGGTACTGAATGCCTATTTCGGTGATGCACCTTTGCCAACGCCTCGTACCCCACCTCGTCCCGTGGACGATTCGTTAGAGCCCTAGGGGCCAGCGTTGAAGCCGATGTTTTGGACGCTAATCTCAGGATCCTGAGACTTTGGATCTTGAGATTAGCGATCGCGTCTAGGAAGTTGAACAGTCTAATAATCTACAGCCTACGGGTGAAACTAGGCATGGGTGGATTAGGGGACAGGGTGAGATAAAAAAGTTTTAGGTTCTTAGAGAAAGTACACTAACCCCTCAAAATTCCTCAACAGAGCAGGGGGAAAACCTTTCGGGGATCAGGGCAGATGAAACGATACTGCACCGCTAAGCCAAGACAGCGTATTGGTAGTCGGGTTTACAACTGATCTAAATCGCAGAGTGTTAGGTTAAAGGCGCAGTCGAATTTTTGGCGTACCTCTCCTCCACAAGCTTATGGCTCAGATTCTTGATTCCCTTCCCACAGGCGTCGATAACCCTATCACGTGCTGCTACGTAAACGCTACCAGTAAGATTCAGATCGCTCGGATTACCAATGTGCCTAACTGGTATTTTGAACGAGTTGTTTTTCCTGGACAGCGATTGCTGTTTGAAACATTAAAGCATGCCCAACTGGAGATTCATACCGGTATGATGGCAAGTGCCATTTTGTCAGATACGATTCCCTGCGATCGCCTCGAAGTTGAGGAAGCAGAGGACGGATCGATGCGGTTTATCGATCGCCGCCAGCCGGATGATGAAGCGTCTGACTACTCAGCCCCCGTGCCGGTGGCTTCGGTATCTACGGCACCTCAGGCTCTGGCTGTGGCGTTATCAGCAGATTAGGCTTGGTTGTGTTCCAAGAGCGATCGCTAGTTGGCAATGTAGTATTACATCCGCAGGTTCAGAATCCTTTGCATTTTAGGGCGCTCATATAGATTAACGCTCAAAGCTGTCTAAGCACCTGATGACTTTTTTTGAATAATGGCTTTAGAAACACACGAAACAATGGGGACATACCGTCGGTATGTCCTTTTTTCTAGGAAGCTGTGGGAGATACATAGCCATCGTCCCATGGGGTAGGGCGAATTCTGGAGAGGTTTGAACGAGCCTCATCTAGGACAGACTTCAACTCACCTAAATGCAAAATGCACATAGTTGGTTGACTGGACAAACGTTTAAGCTGGTGGCTGGCAGCCTTGCCTATGCAGGCAGAACCCGCTGACAGGGGTTCATCGTAGCCGTCGTTTCAGCCCCTTCGCGTTCATGTTTTGCTCGTCAATCAGGAAAACACCTGATCATCCATACCTTGAGGAGAGATCTAAGCGACAATGGAGAATGGTGTTGCTTAGGGATTGATCATGGCCGCTGCCCATTCAGACCTTGATATTGCTCCCTTTATTGATCATGCCCTGCTAGATGTGACGGCCACGCCCGAGCAGGTTGCTCGGTGCTGTGATGAAGCCGATCGCTTTCAGTTTGCTGCCGTTTGTGTCTATCCCATCCATGTCCGGCAAGCGGTGGAATATTTGCATAATAAAAATCCTAAGGTTTGTTCGGTGATTGGCTTTCCCACCGGCGCAACCACAGCAGCCGTGAAACTATACGAAGCCCAAGAAGCTGCCGATAATGGTGCCACCGAGTTGGATGTGGTGATGAATATTGGCTGGCTGAAAACCGGGCAGAGCCAACTGCTGCATCGAGAGCTAGCAGATATTTGCGACGCTACAGGGCAAACGGTGAAGGCAATTTTAGAAACCCATCTCCTCACCTATGAGGAAAAGCAACTGGCTGTTGATGTGTGCTTAGATGCCGGGGTACAGTTTCTAAAAACGAATACGGGTTGGTTTGGTGGTGTCACGGTGGAGGATGTGAAATTTCTCAAGGCTGCAGCCCGCGATCGCATCGGCATTAAGGCTTCCGGCGGCATTCGTACCTTTGAGCAAGCCATCGAGTTGATTCTAGCTGGCGCAACCCGTCTGGGCACCTCTCGCGGCCCGTCCCTCATTCAGCAGCGGCAGGATCCTAATGCCGAGAGTTCTACGTCAGCCTATTAGTCGTCTCCTAGTCGTCTCGGAGAAGGTAGGGCTGATGCTAGACGTTAGTAGACGTTACCTCTTTGTTCGTGACTGGATCCCCGAGGAGTCATGTCCTGTTCGTGCCCCGTTCGTGCCTAACCCCATAGTTCATGCCCAAAACCTACAAGGCTATTGGAATTAACCTCAAAGGGATGCCTCTCGGCGAGAGCGATCGCTTGCTGACGCTGCTCACCCGTGAGCAGGGGCTGATTCGGGTTGTGGCTCCCGGTGCGCGTAAACACTACTCCAAATTAGGTGGGCGTAGCGAACTGTTTGTGGTCAACCACCTGCTGATTGCCACAGGACGGAGCCTTGATAAAATTGTCCAAGCCGAGACGATTGAATCATTTCCGGGGTTAAGCCGAGATCTAAGAAAGCTTACGGCAGGGCAATATTTAGCGGAGATGGCTCTGGGGCAAGCTATGGGAGATCAGCCCCAGGATGAGCTATTTGACTTGGTGGTTGAACATCTGGGGCGTATTGCTGCCTTGCCAGGAGCTTTGGCGATCGCCACCCTCACCCATGCCATGTTTCACCTGCTGACCCTAGCGGGTCTATCTCCCCAAGTGCAGCTTTGTTGCATGACCCAGCAACCCCTGAGCCCAAACTTTAGCCAGGCAGGATGGCGGGTTGGGTTTAGTCCATCTGCAGGTGGTATTGTGCAGTTAGATCATGCTGTTGGTCTACCGAGGTATCCTGATCGCCCTCGCCGCCCACCGATTCAGCTACCGGATCAGACGGCAGAGCCTACCATCGCTCATAGGTATCGCCATCCCTCCCGCGTTCAGCCAGCGATCGCCTCCATGGGTGCCTTGGAACTCGCCGTCTTACAGCGACTTTCCCAGCCGCACCTCATTCAATCTGATGGTCGGCTCATGGCTAGTTTAACGTCTGATGGCAGTGTTTCCATCGATGCAGCCTCCTCAGTGGAGAGCGACCCGATTCCCCCTGATGTCTGGCTGTCTCTAGAGCGACTACTGCGCCACTACGCCCAGTATCATTTCGATCGCCCGATTCGGTCGGCCGACTTAATTGAAACCTGTTTTGCAGGTGTGCCCCCTGCGCCCTAACGCCATCCACCCTCTGCTATGCCGTTGTCAGATTTATGAAGCGATCGCCCCCGTCTGAGTTTGACTATCCCGTCTTCCATTCCAGTCGGCTTGAGCCAGACGGTGGTGATGCATGGAATGTGGCACCTGAGTCCGCCATATCTCCAGAGCGATCGCCCACGATCCGGCCGTCTGATTCCGCGTCTCACCATGATCCAGCCCCTATGCCCTCTTCCACTCCATCGCTCCCGGAGCAAGACTCTGGTTTTTGGCCAGTCTTAAAGAACCGTAACTTTTTGCTGATGTGGATTGGGCAAGTGTTTTCCCAACTCGCAGACAAGGTGTACCTGGTGCTGATGATTTCTATCATCGCTAACCATTTTCAGACCCCAGGGCAAAGCATTAGTGGATGGGTCTCGGCTATTATGATTGCGTTCACCATTCCTGCGATCTTGTTTGGCTCAATTGCCGGCGTTTTTGTCGATCGCTGGTCTAAGAAAGTCATTCTCACGAGTAGCAACTTACTGCGGGCAGGATTAGTGTTCCTGCTTCCAATTTTTCTGGTCATCTTCGATCCATGGGTCGAGATCTCTCAGATCCCTGCAGGGTTTGCGGTTCTCCTCGTCGTGACTTTCTGTATCTCGACCTTAACCCAGTTTTTTTCCCCTGCCGAGCAAGCAACCCTACCCCTGATTGTGCCGTCTAGGCATTTGTTATCGGCTAATTCTCTCTACACCACCACCATGATGGCGTCGGTGATTGTCGGCTTTGCTGTGGGAGAACCATTGCTGGAAGCTGCGGGGCAGTGGGTGGAAGCGGTTGGTGCATCTGTTGGTTTGGATTCAGAGGGTGGAAAAGAAGCGATCGTTGGACTAGGCTATGGAATTGCGGGATTAATTCTCCTGTTTTTGAACACCAACGAAGCGGCCCTCGATCCCCATCGAGAACATCCCCATGTCTGGCAAGACATTCAAGATGGGGTGAGGTATCTGGGCAAAAACGACCGTGTGCGAGCTGCGCTGATTCAGTTGGTGATGCTGTTCTCTGTCTTTGCTGCCCTAGCCGTACTGGCTGTACGACTGGCGGAAGTGATCCCCACGATTGAATCAGATCAATTTGGTTTCCTGTTGGCAGCCGGCGGCGTTGGTTTGGCCATGGGTGCAACGGGTATTGGCCAATTTGGACAATCCATGCCCCGTGCGCGCCTGAGTTTGTATGGGTCTCTCGGAATGGCGATCGCCCTCTGTACCCTTGCCTTGTTCACCCAACAACTGTTGCCAACGTTGATCATTATTGGACTACTGGGTATGTTTGCTGCCATCATTGCAGTACCCATGCAAACCACCATTCAAGCTGAAACTCCAGAAGCCATGAGAGGTAAAGTTTTCGGCTTACAAAACAATGCCGTTAACATTGCTCTAAGCTTGCCCTTAGCCCTAGCCAGCGTAGCGGAAAGCTATCTTGGCCTGCAAACGGTCTTTATTGGGTTGGGCGGGATGGTTGCCATGGGAGGTGTCTTAACCTGGTATATTTCCCGTAAGGGATCAATAAAAACCAGCTCTTAAATAGCTTTTTCTGCTTGAAATTCAGCCAATAGTTTATAAAGCTGTTTGCCAGAATAATCTTGCCCTCAAACGGCATCCCGCTGAGACATGGGGATTATGACATCAAACCTTTGACCTGTCTGCATTAGTCGTTCGTCCCACTTTTACATCATTTCAAACTCACTTGAATGCATATCGCTTGGCTTGGAAAAAAATCCCCCTTTTGCGGGAATGTCACCTATGGTCGAGAGATCACCAATGCGCTAGTTCATCGCGGGCATCGCGTCAGTTTTTTACACTTCTCCCAAACGGACTCAACTGAATCGACGTCCCCCCCTCAGGGGCATGATGAAGTATCGATCCCGTTTTTATACAAATCTCAGATTGCCACGATTCCCTCTCCCCGATCAGGCAAGGTCTTGTTTGATGCCCTACGGGATCTGAAACCAGATTTAGTTCATGCCTCGCTGACCCTCTCTCCGCTTGACTTCCGCCTTCCCGAGATCTGTCATGAACTCGGAATTCCCCTTGTTGCAACCTTTCATCCTCCCTTTGATCGCAAGCGGCGCAATCTTACGTCTAGCACCCAGCATCTCACCTACCAGGTCTATGCTCCATCCCTAGCGCAGTACGATCGCGTCATTGTGTTTTCCTACATCCAGCGCGACCTCCTGACGAAGCTGGGCGTGCCGTCCGATACTGTTGCGGTGATCCCCAACGGTGTGGATGTGGAAAAATACTCGCCCGGCTTCTCCAATATCAAACGTGAAGTTCAGGCTGAACGGCTATTTGTTTACCAAGGACGGGTTGCCCTTGAGAAAAATGTGGAGTCATTACTCAGGGCTTGGCGACAGGCTGATCTAGCACCCAGTAGTAAACTGCTGATTGTGGGCAATGGCCCCCTTGCCCCGTCGCTGCGGGCCTTTTACGCCCTGGATAGCAGTATTGTTTGGCTTGGTTTTATCTCCGACGAAGCGCGGCGAATCGAGATTTTGCGCGGAGCCGATGTGTTTATCCTGCCTTCCCTGGTGGAAGGTTTATCCTTGTCTTTGCTAGAGGCGATGTCGTGTGAAACGGCTTGCCTGGCCACCGATGCCGGTGCTGATGGCGAGGTGCTAGAGACTGGCGCTGGGATTGTCTTGAATACCCAACGCGTTGCCACCCAACTGCAAACGCTGATCCCAGTTTTCCAAGATCATCCCGAACTTGCTGCCCTTCTAGGACGAAAGGGACGACAGCGTGTGTTGGATCGCTATACCCTCAGCAACAATATCACCGCCTTAGAACATCTCTACGACCAATTGGTGAAGCGATCGCAGGTCTTTTTGGGCACCTCTGTGTAGCCATTCTGTGTCGCGATTCGGTTGATGTTGCGGTTTAGACAGATTAATTTGTCTATCATTTTATTAGGTGCTGACTCCTGGCACTTAATGAAACTTCACTATGTGTTGCTGTTGTCGGTCGATGCCACTCCATCCCATTTGGAGATGAGGCTCGGCCGATTCTAATAAAACTGAACAACGTGGATCGCATCGAATATCCCTGATTGACAGACAAAACTTGTTAGCCAGATTCTCGAAAGCCCTCACCCTAGATCTCCCTCCAGTGGAGAACCGTAGGGGTGGATCGGCTCCTCTCGATCTCTAGGAGGGTTTGGGGATAAGGGCTCTAAGCTTTTGTCAATCAACCAGCGAAGACTCAGTCAACCTAATCTAGTATCAGAGGTTCTTGTGGCTTTATACGCAGAATTGCATCGCCATCTCGGTGGCTCCGTTGTGCCGAGAGTGCTGTGGCGGTATCTCCATCGCCATCATCCCGATCAGGTGTCCCAGTTTCAAACCTACGATGACTTTGAAACCTTTT
>DATNRH010000013.1 GCA_036703605.1 Candidatus Obscuribacterales bacterium
ATACCAAGTCCGGCTAATCAACCCTAGAATGAGTAATGGAGTTGTATAACAGGCTGAAAGCAAGATGGGGCGTCGACTGAAGCTAGAACCACATTTAACCATTGAGGAACTGGAGCAGCGCTATAAATCCGCCAAGAGCGGGATTGAGCGGGGGCATTATCAGCTCATCTGGCTGTTGCAATTGGGCAAGCGTACCGCTGAGGTCGCTGAGGTGACCGGCTACAGCCGAGCCTGGATTTATGACGTGGTCAGAAGCTATAACCGCGAAGGCCCCGAGGCACTGGGAGACCAACGCCAGCATAATCAAGGCCATGGGCAGGTCATTCTTGATGATGAGAGGCAAGCTTTACTGTACCAAGCCTTACAAGCGGAGCCCCCGGATGGTGGATTCTGGAATGGCCGCAAGGTGGCCGACTGGCTCAGTGAACACCTAGGTCGTCCGGTTCACCGCCAACGGGGTTGGGAGATTCTCAAGCAGATGGAGTTCTCTCTTAAGGTGCCTCGTCCCGAGCATCAGCACGCCGCTACCGAAGAGGAGCAGCGGGTGTGGGAAAAAAAATCTGCACGGTCAACTGGAAACGATCCAAGCCGCCCATCCCGACGCCGACGTTCAGCTGTGGGCCATGGACGAACATCGCTTGGGACTCCATCCCATCCTACGCCGGGTGTGGGTCGATAACTGGGGGGGGTCGCTCAGTGCTCCCGTCCACTGTCGCTATGACTGGTTTTGGCTCTATGGCTTTGTCCATCCTCGCAGTGGACACACCTATTGGTGGCTGTTGCCTCGGGTCAATATCGACCTGTTTAATCGGGTCTTGGCTGATTTCGCGAACCACTTTGGCATTGGCCCCAAGCAACGGGTCGTGTTGGTCATGGATCAAGCCGGGTGGCATACCTCAGATCAGGTGGTCGTACCGGACGGCCTGCACCTGGCCTTTCTGCCCCCGTACTCTCCGCATATGCAACCCGCTGAGCGACTCTGGCCCATTCTCAACGAGGCCTTGGCCAACCGAGTGTTTGACACGCTTGATGACCTACTGGAACGGGTAGAGCGGCGCTGTGTACAACTCCTGAACCTTACCGACTTTATCTCAGGCTTGACCCAGTTCCATTGGTGGAAGGCGTTTCAATGCTAAGTGTGGTTGATTAAGCGGACTTGATAT
>DATNRH010000014.1 GCA_036703605.1 Candidatus Obscuribacterales bacterium
TGCTGTCCACCGCTTCAGGGTGCCGAGATTCCGTCACGCCTCTCCCATGGAAATCACATGGCGGATTTCATCGGAGCGAATGCCGATCGCCATGGGGCGCTGCACGCGAGGAATCGTCACCACGTCATAGAGTTCTGAAACCGTTCCTTCAATGCGCAATGTATGCACCAGATCGCCACTGCGCAGGTCTATCACCCCAATCCCACAACGCGGTTCGGCTCCCTTCTTTGCTAGGGGAGCATCTAGCGGCAACCCTTGAAAACTTTTGTTGTGTCGTGGTTCTGATAAGCCAACAATGGCGAAGTCTCCGGCAAACGCTAAGCCGCGCAGATAGCCGGGGCAAAAGGTCACCGCTTCAAACTGGCCGGTTGCGGTATCCACATAGCCAAACTCGCCAGTTCCGGAGTTCAACAGCCAGAGGCGATCGCCATACCACCGGGGTGAATGGGGCATCGATAGCCCTGTGGCAATGATTTCATTACTCTCAATATCAATCACACAACCGCCATCGCTGCGATGGTCGCGCCAGCCATCAGCCACATCACTGCGGCTCACGCTGGTCACATAGCGCGGTTTTCCATCCCGTAGTGCCAACCCGTTGAGATGACAGCGATCTTCAGCAGCTAGCTTGCTGATAAACGGCGGTTGCCACAAGGGGACAAAGCTATGGGTTTCACTGACAGTTGCTAAGCAGCTAAACAGTGTATTGACAAAAACTGGGCGGGGATTGCCTTCAGCCATGACCACATCATGGATGTCTAAATCACCGGTGATGTAAGACATCTGCGGCACATAGACGGCATCGTAGCCCTGGTAGTTTTGGCTAGGACTGAGACTATTTTCAAAACGCCACAGTTGATAGAGCGTACTGAGGTAGAGGCTATTGTGATGGACGGTCAAGCCCATACAGCGTTCAAAGGTGCGTTCAAAGACCGATAGCTGGCCGTTGGGTTGTAGCCCAATCCAAAATACTTTTCCGGCTTGATAGGTTGTGAAGGCTAGGCTCAGGTGCTGTTGGGCTAGCCAAGATGTAAATTGTCGCGATCCGCTCAACTCCAGACGAGAGGAGTTTTCAGGCATTCTG
>DATNRH010000015.1 GCA_036703605.1 Candidatus Obscuribacterales bacterium
AAAAAGGAAATCGGCACGGGTCTGAGGCCCCCATTTTGGGAGCTTCAGGGGGAAACTGCGTCTACCATTAAGGTATCGGCGGTTTCCCCGGAGTGGTTCAGATACCAACTTGCCAAGGATCATGTAGTGATCCAAATCGAAGTTACGGGGATCACGGATACCGACTTGACGCCAATACCTGCGGTCCGTGCTGAGGATATAATCCCAGCGAGATTCTATCCTTTCATTGTTGCGAAACTGGTGCCAAGTTGCCCTAGATCCATAGCGTTTACGCTGATAGAAATGGGGCAACATGTCCTCCAAGCCATGAGTGGTGACTGCTGCAGCAATCTCCACCTCCCTTGCTCCCTGCGGTTGAGCAAGATTGACATTCAGGTCGCCCAAAAGGATTGCCCATTGGCGTTCCTCTGGGGAGAACTGGTCCATGGCCTGGTTGATGGCAGCCAGGGTGAGTCTGAAATTGTCGCACATGACCAGACACCAGCACACAGCTGATGACATTCGGTCCATGCCATCGAGTGGACTCGATCTGCCAGAAGGCAGACTCTTTGTAAACAAGGGCAACGCCACCTTGATGTGGGCTCACTGCCCGTGAGGCAAGCACGGCATATCCAAGACATGCTCTTGTGTGGATGTCATTGGTCAGCTTGGTCTCCGTAAGGATTCCTACGTCCACTTCCATCTGGGCAAGTGCCCAAATGGATCACTCCAGGCCATTGGCCCGTCCATTGCGAATGTTCCATGTAGCAATTGCTACAGATTGTCGGCTGTCGGGATCAGCAGCATCCTCATTGTCCACAGCCACCTCCACTGGGGCTGTCGCTCGAGATTCATGGTTGGTAGTCATCCCTCGTAGAATCCTATGAGAAAATCCTACCAGGAGAATCAAGAAACTCCTAAAAAAGGAGTGACAATGGCGAAAATCACTGTCGCTGAAACAGCGGGATGCCGATCACTTCACCCTATCCAACTCGGTCAGTATGTTCAATACCCGAAGGGTGAACAGTATAAGAGGAGGTCCTCTTGATCACAGTAGTGTAATTGGCAATGTCTTTATCCGGCTGCTCCAGGTGCCACAGGGAGGGCTGCCTACTGCGTTGTACATAAAGATCCTCCGATCATTTGCGGGATATCCATGAATGTATATTACTACATAGATTAGTCTTGATCAGAACGTTGTCTGGGTCCATCCATTTCGTATTCTGCGGCTTCGACTTTGTTCTTTTGACAGAAAGGATGGCTCGTCAGAATGCAGGGCTTGTGTGTGACATTGTCAGGAAGGTTGGCTCGTGTGACGTGACTGGTGGACTCGAATCAC
>DATNRH010000016.1 GCA_036703605.1 Candidatus Obscuribacterales bacterium
AAACACGACGGGTTTTCCCTGAGGATTACCGCATTCTTCAACATAGATAGTATGTAGGTCAGAAACGGGTAGGGTATAGGTGCAATAGGGCTGAATAGGAGGATAAAGTTCACGCATGGATGACAGTGAAATCTCAGTGAATAGAACACAATGAATAGAGCAGGTTAGAAACGAGGACGGGAATTAAATAGCCCTAGTAATGGACCGAGAATGGCACCGAAGACAAAGCCGCCCGCATGGGCCCAGTAGGCAATGCCGCCGCTTTCCATGCCGACATTGGTGGTTACGTCTAGACTAGCCACGCCATAAAAGGCTTGCTGAACAAACCAAATTCCCAGAAAAATAAAGGCAGGAATGCGCACGGTGGTGATAAAAATCCCGAGGGGGATTAAGGTGAGGATTCTCACCTTAGGGTACCGAATAATATATGCACCCATGACCCCCGCGATCGCTCCACTTGCCCCTAGGGATGGAATGTCTGATAGGGGCGCAAAGTACCACTGGGCTAGCGACGCCAAGACGCCACAGGCTAGGTAAAAGACCAAGAACCGCACGCGTCCAAGCTGTTCTTCTAAATTATTGCCAAAAATCCACAGATACAGCATGTTGCCGCCCACGTGGGCCAGGCCAGCGTGCATAAATTGGGACGTAATCAGCGTAAACCATTCAGCAGCTTTTTCGCCAGCAAAACCGCTGGGATAGTGAAAGCTGCGGGTTAACTCAGCAGGCACAACGGCCCAGGTTCTAAAGAAGGCTTCGAGGTCTTGAGGAGAGAGAGTAATCTCGTACAAAAATACGAGGATGTTGATAGCAATAATTGCATAGGTAAGATAGGGAGTAATGCGAACGGGGTTATCGTCTTTTAGAGGTACCACGGGGTTGCCTTACGTAGGGGACAAAAATGGAACGACCCCCAGCTTGTCATTAAATGGTTCCTGGGAGCGATCGCTTCTTGGATTCTCCCAAATCTTGGAACGCCTATCCATAACTCTTTGGGCTGAACCTTTGGCCCGAGCGATCGCTAGGAGGGTTCTTGGGGCGATTCGACCACGGGGAGCCACAGTTGGGAGACGTGGGTGGCGGCGCTGTGGATGGCTAGGGTGATGATCTGGGCTTGGATGAGTTGTCCATCGTGGGTGCGATCGCCCGTGCCGGGGTTAACCGCATAGGCAGGAAAGCAAGCTGCGCTGAGGCTGAGACGTAGGGCATGACCAGCGGGGATGCAGATGCAGGTAGGCTGAAGATTCACCTCAACAGCATGGCGTTGCCCCGGCGGGACGCCGTCTGTGCGCTGATAGCCTTGGCTCATGGACATCACTCGACCGGTGGGATCCACAGAGGACACCACGGCGCAGAGGTCAAAGCTAGGAGCATCGGCGGTGCAATAGATTACGGCCCGTAGGGCTCCGGCCAGATGGAGGTCATGGGAGAGGGGTGCGGTGGTGTAGGTGGCCACATCCGTACGGCAGTCCACGGCCGTGCGATCGCCCGCCCCAGCCGGAAATGCCGCGTGGCCGCCCACCGTCGGCACCGGCCGCCATGGATCATGAACGAGCTGGTCTGGAGTAGCAGCTCCACCCATAGCATCCTGAACCACCACATCCTGCACAAGCTGACCATCCTGAGGATCAATCGTGGCTAAACCATGGCTCACCAAGGTATGGGGAACGGCCGTGTTGGGAACCTGGGAGAGCGATCGCCATTGATTGCTGCCCATTTCAAACCACTGCACCGGTGGCTCGTCTAATAAACCGGTCGATTCTCCTTTAAGAAACTGGTTAAACCAGCGCAGTTGCACTCGGTCAATAGGGCTAGCAGCCTCAGGGCCGTAGTTCACCGAGCCAACCTGCTGTCCCCAGGGCAAATGACCCCAGGGGCCCACCCAGAGATGCTGAGTGTGAATACTACCCGCCGCCATCTGATGATAGAACCGCAGGGTACCCCGCAAATAGCTATCGTGCCAGCCGCCAATGTGCAGCATGGGTAAGTCCATCACGGCAGGAAAACCCTGGGGGGAAAGCGATCGCCAATAGTCATCCGGCGTCCCATGGTGCAGCCAATCGTGGTAGTAGGAGTCAGGAGCCCATTGGCGTAAGAGATCAGACTGACCGTTCACCGGATCGGTCAAGGGCAGCGCGTGGCCAGCTTGATAGAGCAATCGATAGGCCTCTGATTGGCCTGCCCGCCGCGCTGTTTCTGCTGCCAGTTGGATCGCCCAACCTAGATTACCCTGGAGGCAAAAGGCACCGCCCTCATAGGCCCAGTCGGCGTAGAGATCATAGCCAATCATGCTGGGGCAGAGCGTCACCAAGGCGGGCGGTTGAGCCATGGCCGCATAGAGCTGGGTCATGCCTTGATAGGAAAAGCCATACATGCCCACCTGCCCCGTACTGCCGGGTAAGCTCGCAGCCCAGGCAACGGTATCGAACCCATCATCGATTTCCTGAGCAAAGAGGCGAAACTCTCCCTCCGAACTGCCTCGCCCCCGCACATCTTGAATGACCACAATGTAGCCATGGGCAGCGTACCAAGCCGGATGAGCGTAGACCACCGTGGAAGCGATCGCCCGTCCATAGGGCTGCCGCATTAGTAAAACGGGATAGTCACCCTCCACAGCAGGATAGTAGACATCCGCATCCAGACGCACCCCGTCGCGGGTGTGCATCGACAGGGTTTGTTTCGGTTGAACCGGCCACATGCGCTTGTTGATTCCCTAACAGGCTACTAGCATATCGGTACGGTTCAAGACTCGTAAATCCTCTTCATCCAACTCCGCAGGAATGCCATTGCGAATCAATTCCACAAAGTCTTCATTGGGAACCATGATGCATAGGGCATAAAGGCGACCCGGCCCAGCATTTTCTAGAGCATGGATGCCGTCAGCCGGTACTAAGATACTATCGCCAGGCTTGAGAATCATGGTTTTGCCGTCACACACCGCCCGCCCCGTACCCTTGAGGATAAAAAACATCTCAATGGCCATGCAGTGGCGATGGGCCGGCGTGCGGCCACCTTCTTCAAAGATTTCTACACAGTAAGTGAGCGAGGTATTAGCCGTTTCAGGATCGAAGACAATGGCCAAGCGGTTGCGGTCTTCAGGACTAATTTGAAAGACCTGTAAGTCACGGGGGGACTTTACAACAGGAATCATGCAGCGTGTAGTGTCATCCATAGCCAATGCGGTCTCCTATAGCTTAGGCGGAACAAACGGGGATCAATCAGCCGAGGTACTTCCAGTTTGCACGGCTCAAACCGGTCTTGACTCATTTCCACTGAAATGTTTCCGTTTGTCATCCTGGGCTGAAGATCAGCGCACTGTCTGTAGCTAGCGTCACAACCGCTGCCCCCACCCAATCCAGCTCGCATTGACGATGCTTTCTGAGGTTGTTACAACATGTTATGGCACTTAGGCAGGAGTTCTAGCGTCTTGGCCCAATACCAGCTTCTTTGAGTACACTCAAGGGGCACAGTCTCACACACCGCGTTACCCAGGAGCGATCGCACCCATGAACCGTTACTCTTTGCTGATTCCCCTCACTGTTGCAGCTACTGTTGTTGGTTTGAGTACTCCGGCCCGTGCCGAGGATCTTGTACATCTACAGCAGTTGATGAACACCCGCGAATGTTCGGGATGTGACCTCTTCAATGCTGGGCTAGTGAATAGTAATCTGAGCGGGGTTGACCTATCTGGAGCCGATCTACGAGACGCTAACCTGAACCGAGCCAATTTGCGGGGTGCCAATTTACAAGGGGCGAATCTCCGGGGCGCGGTGTTGAGCTATGCGGATCTCACAGATACCGATCTACGCGGTGCAGATCTCACGGGAGCCGATCTGCGAGAAGCCTATTTTACTAACTCCAACATGACCGGCGCTATTCTCACCAACGCCTTCTTGGTCGGCGCAGTTAACTTACCTGAAAGTGTCATCACCGCCGACATGCTCTACAGTTGGGGACTCACTGAAACCCAGCGAGGCAACTATAGCGGATCCATTGACTACTATAACCGCGTCTTAGCCATGGATCCGAACTATACCAATGCCATCTTGGCACGGGGCATCTCCCGCTACCGTCTTGCAGATATGGAAGGAGCCCTGACCGATGCAGCCACGGCTGAACAGATGTATGTGGCGGAGAATAACGTAGCGGGGCAGGAGTCGGCCCTCCAACTGAGTACGATGGTGGCACTGTATGAGCAAGCATCCGAGCGAGAGTATGATGCAGGACAGCCAAACTTCCTGAACTTCGTTAGCTCGTTGTCCACTATGGTTCTAAGATTCTTACTTCGCTAGATTAAGATAACTCACTCTGTCTACAAATGAACTGGGCTAAAGTGTGACCGGCCAGCGATCGCTTCCTTGATGACGCATTTCCTTGCTGGTGTATCACAGAAACTAGATGGCGAGTTATGGACGATGGTTCAAACCCAGCGAGTCATCCTAGTCTGACGGCCAATCTATTCGATGATCAACAGGTCACCCATTCACTGCCAACACTAGGGACGCGATCCAACATTTGATCCAAGATGGGCAAACCCCATGATTGCGATCGCCAGCGGTATCAAACGGTACCGAATTGAACCGTCAAAATTGGGTATGGTCAGCCTCTAAGAGCAGATCTCACGGACTAGTATGCGGTTGGAGCAATTGCAGGCGTTTTTGGCGGTCGCAGACACGGCTAGCTTTCAACAAGCGGCACGGCGCTGCAATATCACTCAGTCTACGGTCAGCCGCCAGATTCAGAGCTTAGAAGCTGAACTGGGCGCGCCTCTCTTCCATCGCGGCAACACCGCCACCCTAACCACTATTGGCGAACGCTTTTTACCCCGGGCCCAGCGCATTTGTCGAGAATGGCAAACAGCGGTAGAGGATATTGGCGAACTTTTGCAGGGCAAACAGCCGGAGCTATGTATTGCCGCCATCCATTCCGTCTGCGCCCGCTACCTACCGCCGGTGCTGCAAACCTTTTGCCGCGACTATCCTGGCGTGCAGTTGCGGGTCACCTCCCTGGGCAGCGATCGCGCCCTGAAGGTTCTCAAAGACGGTTTGGTGGACTTGGCGATCGTCATGAATAACCGCTTCCTCACCAGCAGCGCCGAGCTGGTGGTAGATCTGCTCTACACCGAACCTGTTTGCGTTTTGATGTCGGCCCAGCATCCTCTCACCCGCTATCAACAGGTACCCTGGGCTGATCTCGCCCAGTTTCCCCATGTGGTCTTCAAAGATGGCTATGGGATGCAGCGCTTGGTGCAAGAACAGTTTCAGCGCCAGGACATGACCCTCAAAGTCGCCATGGAGCTGAATACCCTCGATGCCTTTCGTGGCATTGTCCGCCAGGGCGAATTAGTGGCGCTGTTGCCCATCTCTGCCCTGGCCGATGTTCATCAGGATGAAACCCTTGCTATTCGCGACACCGATACGCCTACCTTGCATCGAGAGGTAGTGCTCGTGACAACCAGCGATCGCCTCCAGATTCCCCCGATCGCCCACTTCCGCGACCTAGCCCATCAACTCCTAGGCAGCCAACTTGGCATACAATCGCTCCTCAAAATCCGCTAAACTGCTAAATCTTGGCCCTCAGCCACCTGCTGTCTATGCTACCGAGGCCCCTACTATGAGCCATGTCTTTCGGGAACTATTGCAAAAGGTGGGAAGTGGAACCCATACCCACAAAGACCTGACTCGGGCAGAGTCGGCCGCCGCCACGCGGATGATCTTGCAGCAGGAAGCCACCCCTGCCCAAATCGGCGCATTTATGATCGCCCATCGCATCAAGCGCCCCAACGGAGACGAGCTAGCCGGCATCCTGGATGCCTATGATGACCTAGGCCCAAAACTGCAGCCGATCAACAGCGATCGCCCCGTGACCATCCTCAGCAACCCCTACGACGGGCGATCGCGCACCGC
>DATNRH010000017.1 GCA_036703605.1 Candidatus Obscuribacterales bacterium
AAGGAATCACGGTCATGGTAGTTGAGCAAAAAATTGATTTTGCCAAACAACTAGCCCAACGATTCTTCGTCATGGAAAAAGGATCAATCCTGGCTCAAGGGGAGACCTCTGATCTAACAGATGCTCTGATTCATCGATATCTCGCTGTTTAGGCGGGTACGGATCACCGACTCCCGCCAGGAGTGTGGCTACTCCTGGCGGGAGATATCTCAACACCAACGTGTGCGGCCAACATCATCAAGTTCATTGTTGTTCTGCCATATCCTGAAACTCTTTTGCCTGTTCAAGCATCGTCATCAAAAGCATTATCAACCACCTCAAATAGCAATTTACCAGAAGAATTTAATGTCTAATAACTGGATGCTAAATTCTGCCCCTCACAGGCTTTGGAACTAGTGTTGTGATCGTTTTGGTAGCATTAATTGACAGACAAAAAGAAGATCTGGAACAGCAAAAACATTGCTGAACAAAAGATTGAGCATTATTTCTGATGAAGAATAGCGTTCAACTATTGGCATTCAAAGTCTACTATTAATCATTTATTTACTCATCATAAAATACTTGATTTTATGACTTTCAACCTGTCAATACATGTGATACTGTTCATGTATTCAGATGTTAGACATTCAGTCCACTCAACATAGTCATGAATTAAGGAGTTTCCTATGCCTGAAGTTCTATTTAAAGTCGATCTGACCAAGCCCATGGATCAGCAAGAGATGCCAGGGCATAACCGCTGGCATCCCGACATTCCAGCCGTAGCATCTGTAAATCCTGGAGATGTATTCCGGATTGAATGTAAGGACTGGACAGATGGTCAAATTAAGAACGATGACAACCCAGATGATATCCGTGACGTTGATTTAACAGTTGTTCACGTACTCAGTGGACCTATCTGGGTAAACGGCGCAGAGCCAGGAGATATCTTAGTTGTTGACCTACTCGACATTGGTGCTCTCCAGGGCGATGAATGGGGATTTACCGGTATCTTTGCTAAAAACAATGGTGGTGGATTCTTAACGGATCACTACCCTAATGCAGCTAAGGCTATTTGGGATTTACAAGGTATCTATACATCCTCTCGCCACATCCCTGGCGTACGATTTGCCGGCATCACCCACCCTGGCTTGATTGGCTGTGCCCCCTCCCATGAGTTACTTGCCAAGTGGAATAAGCGGGAATCTGAACTGGTTGCCACTGCACCCGACCTGCGTACCTATGGAGCTGGATTATCGGGCGATCAACCCGTACTAGCTGCCTTGCCAAACCCTACGAATGCGATCCTCGGCTCACTCCCCAAGAGCGACTATGATCGCGTGGCAGCGGAGGCCGCCCGAACCGTTCCGCCTCGTGAACATGGCGGTAACTGCGACATCAAAAATCTCTCTCGGGGTACAAAAATCTACTTCCCCGTCTACGTCGAGGGAGCCAAGCTATCCATGGGCGATATTCACTTCTCTCAAGGAGATGGTGAAATTTCCTTCTGTGGTGCGATCGAGATGTCGGGTTATATTGACCTGCATGTTGATATCATCAAAGGCGGTATGGAAAAGTATGGGATGGTTAACCCCATCTTCAAGCCCGGTCCTGTCGAACCGCGTTACTCAGAATATCTAGTCTTTGAAGGTATTTCTGTGGATGAGTTTACGGGTAAGCAGTACTATATGGATGTGCATATTGCCTACCGTCAAGCTTGCTTAAATGCGATCGAATACTTGAAGAAGTTTGGACTGACAGGAGAACAGGCTTATCTGTTGCTAAGCTGTGCGCCGGTTGAGGGTCGCATCAGCGGCATTGTAGACATTCCCAATGCCTGCTGTACCTTAGCCATTCCGACGGAAATCTTTGACCAAGATATCCTTCCTTGTTAACGTATCTGGTTGAGAGAGGTAGTCATGCCACTTTACGAATTTCGATGTGCAGACTGCGGGCCGTTTGAGCAATGGCGTGCGATGGCAGAAGCCAAGAATCCCATGCATTGTCCTGAGTGCCATGAGGTTGCTAAGCGAATTTTTTCTGCCCCCAGCGTCATGCTGAACTCATCGTTTCGCCTGCGGGAAAAACCGAGCGCTGAACCGAAGTTAGTCAAGCGGGAAGAGCGGGAACCTGCAGCGAACAAATACACCAACCATACCGCGGGTCGTCCTTGGATGTTGAATCACTAACGATTCACGGTGTTGCTTAGATGAGAGATGAATTCACTGAACCAACCCTTGCATCATGGGCTGTTCAGAAATGAATTCATCTCAGAAATCAGCAACGCCCGATTCACCAGTCTTGAGCAGCTCTGAATCAATATCTCTAGTCAGTTGGGACGTAGATTATCTACGCTCCCAACTTTTTTCATTGGGTCAACGTAAGTCTTCACCGAAGGGAGTGTGGTAAGGCGAAAAAAATCAGGATAGAGCAATGCTGAAGGGCGCATCTATGAGCCCTTCAACCAGCGATCGCTCTCCCAGCCAATGCCTTAGAACTGCTGTCCCACATAGATCGAGCGCACATCTCCATTACGACGCACGATCGCTTCCTGGTTGGTGATGGAGACCAGCGTCCAGCCACTGCTGCCAATACTTTCACCCACATAGACCCGCTGGGTGTTGCCGGCAATGTCAAACAACGCTGCCGAGCGATCGCCCAGTTCCAAAACGCCAACCAGCGTATGCACGACTCTAGCAGCCGTGGGTGAGGCTTCCTCCGATGAGAGCCGAGGCGCTGCGTCAGACGATGGTGCTGGTGTCGCGGTGGGAGCCGGAGTGGGGGCTGTTGTAGGAGCTGTTGTGGGAGCTGGCACTGCCGCCGTTGTTTGCGGAGGTTGATACACAGGAATATAGACCCGCTCTAAGACACCAGCCTGCTGCCCTGCCCCGGCTGGAGCACCGGCAACCGGCACAGTCGGCAGTTGATCATCGGGGGCGATCGCCACGGTTGATGAGTCGGAATCACCCGCCCGACGGTTAATGGCATTGAGAGACCGCTGCATGTAGGTTGCAAATTCTTGGTTCTCGGGGGTGGCGGTGCTTACGGGATTCGTGGTGGAAGAGGTGGGAGCGATCGCCCGCGATTGCACATAGTAGGCAACGCCCACCACGGTCAACACCACAATTGAGATCCCCGTAGTCGCCATCATCAGCGCATCTAACCAACTCCGCTGGGGCGGTTCGGGAGTCATTAGATCGGGTTCATCCACCCGAGGCTCAGTCAGCTCATAGGTCTCCGGTTCTGGGGGAGCCAGATCCAGATCGCTGTCCTCCGACGGCGGCACCACAGCCAGCTCTTGCGTGACTGGAGCTGGGGGCTGAGGAGCAGCGATCGCTGTCTCGCCAGGTTCAGGGCCCAACAGGCCTTCCACATCCTCAAACAGCTCATCCATCAAGCGATCGGCATAGCGATCAACGGAAAAAAGAGACTGGGTCGCTGCGGGTGCCTCTGCATCAGGGGCAGGAGCTAGAGCTGGTGGATAGGTGGAGGTATCGTTCGACATGCTGAGTAAACCCGAGTTAACAAAATAGAGTGCGAGCGATCGCTTAGGGAATAGGGGATCTCCATATTCACCTCAACCCAACGGTGCAAGGCTACCCTATCCATGCCTCAAAACTTAACAGGATCATAGCCTGCTCGCCCAGGTTTTGATGCAATTTGACATCGTTATATGCAGCTTTGGAGCCAACATGGTCTCAATACCCCATAGTTGTAACCCAGAGTGCTGATTTACGCTAGCGGGAACCGCCCTAAGCCAGGGTATCAAATGTCGGCAAGTGGGATAAAGTTTGCCATGATTAAAACTGTTGGCAAGTAGCAGATCCCTATGACTATTCTCTTAGCAGGCGATATTGGCGGTACCAAGACTATTTTGCGATTGGTGCAGACCGAGGGCGATCGCCTGACCACCTTGGGTGAGCAGACCTACGCCAGCGGCGAATTTGCCGACTTGGTTCCCATGGTGCGTCGGTTTTTGCAGGATACCCAAAGGACGGAGACACCGCCGGTCAATGCCTGTTTTGCCATTGCTGGCCCGGTGGTGAACAATACTTCCGCCCTCACCAACCTTTCCTGGTCTCTGGAGGGCGATCGCCTCGAAGACGACCTCGGTCTCCAGCATGTGCAGTTAATCAACGACTTTGCGGCCGTCGGCTATGGCGTTTTGGGATTAACCGCCGATGACCTGCATACCCTTCAGGCAGGGCAGCCCGATCCATCTGCGCCGATCGCGGTGATTGGGGCCGGCACCGGTCTGGGACAAGGGTTTTTGATCGCCACCGATGATGACCACCGCATCTTCCCCTCGGAGGGTGGCCATGCCGACTTTGCGCCGCGCTCGGAGCTAGAGTTTCAGCTTTTGAAGTACCTGCTGGAAAAAAACCAAATTACCCGCATTTCTGCCGAGCGGGTAGTTTCAGGGCAGGGCATTGTCGCCATCTATCAATTCCTGCGCGATCGCCAAGTTGCCCAAGAGTCGCCCGAGATGGCCGAGATCATGCTCACCTGGGAGCAGGAAATCGGCAAAGCTGAGAAATCGGTGGATCCGGCCGCCGCCATTTCTCAAGCCGCCGCCCAAAAAGACCATCTCTGCGAACAAACCATGCAGCTTTTTATCGGCGCTTATGGGGCAGAAGCCGGTAACCTAGCCCTGAAGCTCTTGCCCTACGGCGGTTTGTACATTGCCGGGGGCATTGCCGCTAAGAATTTAGAGCTGATGAGCAACGGCTGTTTTATGCAGGCCTTGCAAAGTAAAGGACGGGTGAGCAAACTCCTCGACCAAGTGCCGGTGCATGTGGTGCTTAATCCCAGGGTCGGGTTAATTGGGGCTGCCCTGCGGGCATCTCGACTCTAGCGGCCGGGCGATCGCTTCAGTCCGCCCACAAGAGCGATCGCTAGGGATAAACCAGCCCCCAACCAAAACACCTGAATACCGCCATACTTCCAAACGGGCCCTAGGAGCAACGGAGAGATAAACTGCCCTAGGTTAGCCATGCCGGTGCCAATGGCCAACACACTGGTGCGTAGGTCATTGGTGGTGAGGATGGCCAGGGAATCGTAAAGGTTGGGCATGACGAGACCATAGCCTAGACCAAAGCCCACCGCCGTTAGCAAAATCACCGGCACTTGGGTCAAAAACGGAATGGTCATCAGCATCAGTGCCATCAGCAAAAATCCCGTGGCGATCGCCTTGGCCCGTCCAATCCATTTCGCTAAACGGCTCGCTCCCACCGCCGAGATAATTGCCGCCCCAATGGCCCGAGCCGCCAAAATCGCCCCGTTCACCGTTGGATCGGCATCAATGGCCTGCTTATAGAACAGCGGCGCATAGACAATCACGATATAAAAAACCGCCGATGCTAACAGCAGCGTTGCCAGAAGCATGGCGATGCTCGGCCGCCGCAACATTCGAAACAGTTCCTGGCGCTGCTCGCCTTGGGGAAGGGTAATGCCGGCACCCTTCGCCGTCTCCCGTTCAGGAATAATCAACACCACGGCGATCGCTGTTGGAATGCCCAATCCATAGAGCAAAAAGGCATACTGCCACTGAAACGTTCCCAACCAACCGCCTAACAGCGGGAAGAAAATGCTGGTGGTGGCCAGAGCGCTGGTGGCATAGCCCAACATCCGCGATCGCGCTTCCCCGTCGTAGAGAGTACTGAGCAGACCGATACTCGCCGCCGCAATGCCACCGCTAGCAATACCCACCAGCGCCCGCGCCGCCAACATGCCCCAAAATCCCGAAGCCAACGCCCCCGCCATGCCAAACACCGCATAGGCTACCAAGGCCGGCACCAGCACCTGCCGCTTGCCCAGACGATCCGACAAAATGCCAAACACTGGGCTAAACAGCGCTGTCGTCAAAGTATGCATACTCACCAAGAGCCCAGCCCATTGGGGATCGACCCGCAGCGACTCCACCACCTCCGGAAACACCGGAGACACCACTCCCCCGGTCATGGCCGTCAGCGTTCCTGCTGCCAGCAAAACGGCTAAGAGAGGTAGAGGCTGACGAGGCAAGGAATTCCCTGACGAATTAGACACGAGGCTTCAACAATCCAGTACACATCAGCACTATCTTTGCACGGCCCTGCGCTCCGCTGTTATCCGTTTGGCCACTAACGGTAACCGGTCTACCCCATGCCACGATGCTTGGACGAGTTGTTAAGGGCGATCGCTCCGCAAGCCTGACGCCCCCAAGGGCAGCGTAGGTTCCACCGTAGCCACCACCTCACCCGTTAAATGAGTGTCATAGCCACCTAACCGTTCGAGCTGGGAAATCACCCGCCGGTGGCCCAGCGTGCCTAGCAGGTGCTGCACCGGAGGATCATCAAGGTAGGCCTGTAACGTGACCAGATCGTAATGAGATCGGCGCAGGGGCAGAAACTCCAGCTTGAACATCTCCGCCACCGAAGCCGCACTCATGCCCACATCCGCCTCGCCAGCCAGGATGGCATCCGCCACGTCATGGTGAGAATGCACCACATGATCGAACCCGGCAACCGACTGGGGAGCGATCGCTGCCGCAGCTAAAACCTGCTCCAGCAAGTGACGACTTCCCGATCCCGGCTCACGGTTGATCAAGGTAACATCTGGACGCGCTAAGTCAGCAACGGTCTGGATAGCCTTGGGATTACCAGGAGCCACCAGCATCCCCTCTTGCCAAATTCCTAAATTAATCAGCACCGCCGTCTGCCCTTGGAGCGCCTGCTGCACAAACGGCACATTGAAAGTTTTTGTGTGGGGACAATAGAGATGCACGCCAGCAATATGCACCTCACCCCGCATCAAACGGTCTAAGGCAACCATGCTGTTGGCAAAGGTGAGATGCACCCGTAAACCTGGGTGCCAGCGCTCTGCCGCCCTAGCCCACAAAGACATAGCCGGCGAGCAGCCCGCCACCACCACTGTGTTGAGCAGGTTCACCGGATCATCCAGCAGGGTCACCGCCACCGTCTCTTGGTTGCTGTGGCGCATGGTTTCTCCATCCGCAGGAATCAGATCCACCCGAAAGGCATCGGCCCCCACTAGGGGATAGGCCACCCATTGGCCGCCAATCTTCGCCAACGTCACCCGCAACGCTTCTCCCACCGCCATCCCTTGAGTGGGCATGGCTTCCACTTGGGCCGCATCGTGATCTAGCCAGAACAAATCTTCCACTCGACAGCCCAAGGCCTTGGCTAACCGCAGCGCCACCGTCGTGGATAGGGACGTTTGACCCGACTCAACACCACCAATGGTCTGACGACTCACACCCGCCATAGACGCTAAGTCTTGCTGACTAAGCCTTAAGCGTAACCGAGTCTGCTTTAAGCCATTGCGCAGCTCATCTTTCACAGCATTACCAAGGGAATCTATCGAAAAACCATTATAAATGCCCCCTACCCTGCCGTTGCCCCATTCTGGCGGGTGATCCCTGACCTGTCCTCCCCTCTCAAACAACCTCGTCTGCGGTTTGTACTCAGCAGCACGTTTTTTGGGAAAGACGC
Organism: Candidatus Obscuribacterales bacterium; assembly: GCA_036703605.1. Classification (NCBI taxonomy): domain Bacteria; kingdom Bacillati; phylum Candidatus Melainabacteria; order Candidatus Obscuribacterales; species Candidatus Obscuribacterales bacterium. The sequence continues at coordinate 7,467 of DATNRH010000017.1, forward strand.
CAGTAAAATTGACATTAGGTAAACATATTGTCATCTAGGACTGGAAACTCGCCATGAAATACAGCCCGCGGTTAAACCTCGCAGTCGGTCACGAGGTTTGCGCCTTGATGAAGGCATTGAACGTTATGTTGGCCGTTGAGTAGTGAGCGCCATGCAGACCAAACGCCTTTCAGCTCTGTCGCTGCTGACCGTCATCCTTGGCTTGACGACAGCAGGCTGCGTTCAAGCTGAGAATCCGTCCATCCCCGCATCAAGGACAGATACTACACCTCAAGACACCGTTGAACTCACGATCTCGGTGGCGGCTAGCGTGCAAGATGCCATGCAGGACATCCAAGCGGCTTATCAAACCGAAGCTCCCAACGTGGCCATCACCTATAACTTTGGATCCTCCGGCTCCCTAGCTCAGCAGATTAGCCAAGGCGCACCGGCCGATATCTTTTTATCCGCCTCAGATCAATGGATGGACGACCTAGAAGAGCAAAACATGATTCTCCCCGGCTCACGCCAAGATCTACTGCTCAATACTCTGGTGTTGATCGTGCGGGCAGATCAAACGGGCGTGAGCAGCTTTGAGGATCTAGCCACCGATCAAGTCAGCAAGCTAGCCATAGGTGAGCCAGACAGCGTGCCCGCTGGGGGCTATGCCAAAGAAACGCTGATCAGCCTCAATATGTTTGATGCCCTACAACCCAAGCTGGTCTTTGGGAAAGACGTGCGGCAGGTACTGTCTTACGTTGCCACGGGCAATGTCGATGCAGGGTTGGTCTATGCCACCGATGCCAGGCTTTTTGACCAAGTTGAGGTGGTCAGTACAGCATCAGCAGACATGCACTCACCGATCCTGTATCCGGTCGGCGTGGTTGCCACCAGCGACCATGGGGAAGCCGCTCAAGCGTTTGTCGATTTTCTCTCCAGCGACACAGCCGTGGCCATCTTTGAAGACTACGGATTCACTATGGCAGAGTAGCGGCGCACCACCTGCATGTCCCTGGATCAGACCATCTCTCACCTATGCACAAGACGCGATCGCTCCTGACCTTCCTCTGGGCTAAACTATGATGCCCAACGACCTTGCCCCACTGTGGATTTCCCTCAAAACAGCCTTCGTAGCCACCTTTTTCGCCGCTCTATTGGGCATCTTCTGCGCTCGATGGATGCTGAACTATCAGGGGCGATCGCGGGGTCTGATCGACGGCATCCTCACCCTTCCCCTCGTCTTGCCCCCCACGGTGGTTGGCTTTTTTTTGCTGCTGCTGTTGGGCAGACATGGCCCCATCGGTCGGGCGATCGCCCCTTTCGGCATCACCGTAATCTTCACCTGGACAGCGGTGGTGATCGCGGCAACGGTGGTGGCCTTTCCCCTGATGTACAAAACCGTGCTGAGCGCCTTCGAGCAAGTTGATCCAACGCTGATCAGCTCTGCCCGAACGCTAGGGGCATCCGAATGGCGCATTTTCTGGCAGATTTTATTGCCCTTGGCCTGGCCAGGTCTCCTAGCCGGAACGGTGTTAGCCTTTGCCCGAGCCCTGGGTGAGTTTGGGGCAACCTTGATGGTGGGTGGCAGCATTCCTGGCGTCACCCAAACGATACCCATTGCCATTTTCTTTGCAGCGGAGTCGGGGCGGATGGGAGTCGCCTTGGTTTGGGTGATGTTGATGGTAGCCCTATCCCTGCTCGTCATCGCCGGCATTAACTATGGAAACCGCCCCCGCTCCCACAAGCCAAGCATGGCCCATGGCCTCGTCACCCTTGGGTTTAACTGGATCTTCTTCAAACGCTTAAAGAGCAGCCTGTTTGGCATACCGCCAACCATCGTGCCCCGAGACCCAGACTCCCATGCCAAACCGACCTTCGCCCTCGTCTCGTCATCCCCCTCTGCCCAAGAAGCAGCTCATCTCAGCGTTGCCATTGAAAAGCAGGTGCCCGGGTTTCACCTCAAGGTTCACGTTCACGCCAAGGCTGAACCCTTGGGGATTTTGGGAGCCTCCGGATCAGGCAAAAGCATCACCCTACGGTGTATTGCCGGGTTAGAAACGCCCTCCCAGGGACGCATTGTGCTCAACAATCGGGTGTTGTTCGACTCGGAGCAAGGCATTAATGTCCCTAGTCGCGATCGCCGCGTGGGTTTGGTCTTCCAAAACTATGCCCTGTTCCCCCACCTCACCGTTGCCCAAAATATTGCCTTTGGGATGCAGGCCATTCCACGACAGCGCCGCGCCGCAGAGGTTGTGAAGTATATAGACATGATTGACCTATCCGGGATGGGCGATCGCTACCCCCATCAACTATCGGGCGGGCAACAGCAGCGGGTAGCCCTAGCACGAGCCATGGCCATTCAACCGGATATTCTCCTCTTGGATGAACCTCTATCGGCCCTCGATAGCTATCTGCGCAGTCACATCGAAAAATTGTTGATTGAACTGCTGTCCCACTATCAAGGCATCACGATCTTTATCACCCACAAACTGGAAGAAGCCTACCGAGTCTGCAACCATTTGCTGGTGCTCTCCCGCGGACAAATTCTGGCAGAAGGCAGCAAACAAGATATCTTTGAACGACCGCCCACTGTTGAAGTAGCGCGGATTACAGAATGCAAAAACTTTTCCCAAGCGCGGCAAGTGGATGAGCACCATATCGAAGCCTTGGACTGGGGCTGCCGCCTGCAGGTTGCCAACCCCATGGTGTCTAGATTGGGCTATGTGGGGTTACGTGCTCATCACATTAAGTTCCCGCAAACTATAGATCAGAGCAATACATATCTAGGGTGGCTAGCCATGACCGTAGAAAGCCAACACCGGGTCACGGTTTACATTAAGCTCCACAGCAAACCCCAATTTCCCCAGGACTACCATCTCCAAGCAGAGCTATACCGAGACCAATGGAATCGCCTACAGCACCGCCCTCTTCCCTGGCCCATTCACCTCAATCCCGCCAGTCTGATCACCATGCCCCACTAAGCCAGTCAAAGCTTGAGCCAGTCGAAGCCTGCCCCCGTTAAACAAGCTCGCCCGCACAGGATGGTTGTCTAAACTCACGCTGATAGCGCCCCATCGCTGTGGGTTTTCCTAAAGATACTGAGTCCGTCTACCCTGAAACCACAGCCCATCAACACATTCTTCTATTTTTGCTCCGTCTATTGTGCCAATTTGCAACCATGGCACAACCCGTGTGACAGTTAGACGGGCGGTATACTGCCAACCCATTCTTGGGAAAAGAGATACTACACTTAAGATCAGCAATGTAAAGATTTGCAAGGATAGCAGAGTAGATGGAATTGGCGACAGCTCTCAAGGGGCAGACTGTCCAGAATGTGATTCGCACAGTGGGCATCAACCCCAATCACTGGTATCCCGTTGGCTGGGCCGATCGGCTCAAGCCTGGTCAGATCATGCCCGTGATGATCTGGCAGCAAGCGATCGCTGTCTACCGCGATCAGGAGGGTCAACTTCATGCGCTGGAGGATGCCTGTCCCCATCGCGGTGTTGCCCTGCATAAGGGCAAAGTTCATGGTCAGCATATCGCCTGTGCCTACCACGGGTGGGAGTTTAACGGCGATACGGGAGCCTGCGCCAGTATTCCCTACCTACCTGCCGAGCAAAAATTGCCCTGTGCAAACGCTCGCAGCTATCCAATTCAGGAAAAATACAACCTGCTTTGGGTGTTTCCTGGTGATGCTGCCCAAGTGGCGGCCCACGCCATTCCCTCAGTACCGGAGTATGGCGATATGGGGTGGCTGATGGTGCCGGTAACGGCCCACTTCAAGGCTCATTTCACCATTTGTAACGAAAATGCAATGGATGTTTTCCATGGCTTTTTGCACGAAGAACTCCAAGGCTGGTTTGATCCGGTTTTATTAGACCTGAAGCAAACAGACGACTTGGTGCGGGCGGACTATCAGGTGTCCTATAAAGGTCGATTGGCCAAGTTTTTAGGATTAAGCGATCGCGCCGATGAAGTTACCACTCTGCCCATTGCGGTGCAATATCGATACCCCCACTTTGCTAGCGCACTGAAGGGTGTGTCGTCGCTCTATCTGATGCGATCGCCCGTTGGCCCCACGGAAAGTCGATCGTTTGCCCTATTTTTCTTCCGCGTGAAGCTGCCCCAGTGGCTCTTAAATCCGATTCGACCGGTTTTGAGTGATTTCATCCAGCGCTTTTTGCTCCAGCGGTTCCTCCGCCAGGATGTCGAAATGATGGAAAGTGAGCAGCAAGCCTATCTACGGCATCCTAGCCGTCGGTATGTCGAGATTAACCCCGCTATTCTGGCACTTCAGCGTCTGACGGTCCGGCAATATGAACAATTTGTGCAACAATCAAGTCATTCTTCTGGTCAGTTGCAACACCACAACGCTGCACGTTCATCAATCGGGGCACCCTCTACCACTGAGGCTGTGATGTCAAACGCGGTTGAGACGCCATCCCCAAGGGATTAGGGCCATGAGCGTCAGTTTTTAGTCGCTAGAGTGGGGTGATGGCACTACGGAGTTAAGTTGAGTAAACGGTTACGCCGAGGATTACAGATCCGTCCGTTTGATGTCAAAATCTCGATTGGAGCAACCTCTTGTATCCAGCATTGGCAGCCGCTTGGCCAACTTCGCCTAGCCAATATCCATGTCGCGATCGCAGAGGCACAATGTTACCGATAACACAAGGTGAGGGGAGTTTACTGTGCAAGTTGTTAAAGAGTACGTTCAAAAATGGTATGAAAGCGGGCTCGACCCCGAGGAATTCATTTGTCACGGCAAAGATGGAAACTTAGTCGATATTGAAGATGCTGCAACAGGCGATCGCCGTACGGTTTTAACCTTTTGCACCAATGATGTGTTGGGGCTCACGCAAAATCCAGCCGTCCAGCAGGCCGCCATTGATTCCATTCTGCAATATGGCACCTCCAACAGCTCTTGCTCGGTGCTGAGTGGGCGAATTGACCTCCATCGCCAGCTAGAAAACGAAATTTCTGAGTTCAAGCATCTTGAACATACCCAGCTTTTCCTAAATGCCTGGATGGCTCTGCAAGCCTTGATGGATGCCTTTTGCCATCTAGCCATCCCCGTGCCTGGGTTTCAGCATACCCGCGAGACCATTATCTTCACCGATGTGCTCAACCACGGCTGCATCGTCTCCGCCATTTCCAACGCCGGCACCCGCTCCGGCAAGCTGTTTGGCCATAGCCCTCGGGTGAGAGTTCGCGCCTATCGCCATTGCGACATGGACGACCTCGCCCGCAAGATGAAGCGCTACGTACGTCCCGACGATCGCATCATGGTGATTTCCGATGCCGTCTTCTCCATGGATGGCGACATCGCTCCCCTGCCGGAGATGATTGACATCATGTCTCACTACGAAGGCAGCGTTTTGGTGATGGACGAAGCCCATGCCAGCGGAGCCCTCGGTGCCACCGGTCGCGGCATCTACGAACACTTTGGCTTGCTGCCCCAGCACGCCATCGAGCGCGGCGTGATTCCGTTGATTATGACCACCTTCTCCAAGTTTGCCGCCTCGGCCGGTGCTGCCATCAGCAGCCACGTGGCAGAGCTGAAACCCTTGCTGAATGTGTCGCCCACATCCATCGGCACCATCTCCCTGCCGCCGCCGACCACCGCCGCTGCCCTAGAAAGCATCCGCCAAGTGCGCCAAACCCCTGAACTGGTGGGTCGCCTGCATGAAAATACCCGCTACCTGCGATCGCGCCTGACGGATCTAGGCTTTGATGCCATCGGCGAAACCAACGTGGTGCCTGTCCTCCTGCCGCCGGAGATCAACCCGAAGGAATTTGGGCAAAAGATCATGAATGACTATGGCATCTGGATTTCGCCCATTTGGTTTATTGCCAAGCCCCGGATGCGGATCACGGTCAATGCTCGCCACACCCAAGAAGAACTCGATCGGCTCGTGGCTGGCATGGTAGGCACCCGCGATGCCCTCCTCTGCAAGCAAACCCTCACGGCTTAGTGACTGAGTGATCAGACTCTCTCGGGCCAGGAGCGATCGCTCCTCAACCGGAGTCTGATCACCTCTAGCCCACCCGAGCGTCCCGACGATCTTGGATCATCGGGACGCTTGCTGTTTGGGGATCTTAGTTGCGCAGCAGGAGGTAGTAAAGCTGCCCCGGCGTATTCACCAAGCCAGCGCGATCGCCCGCCACCGCACCGGTTCCCAAAAAGATATCCACACGCCCCGGCCCAACGATCGCGCCGCCGGTATCTTGGTCAAGCACAAAGCGGCTCACCCGATGGGATTCCATAGATCCCGAGGGCGTCGCATAGGGCAGAACCGTATGGATCATGGCCAAAGCTCCCGGCGGCATCAAGGTTTTGTCCGTGGCGATGGAGCGATCGGCCGTCACCGGCACCCGCAGACTGCCGGTTGCCGCCGAGCCATAGGTTTCGCTAAAAAACACAAACCGCTGATTGCGAGGAATGTATCGACTTAACTCGTCGGGATGGGTGCGGAAATAATCCAGCACCATGGGCAGCGTCAGTTCCTCTAGGCTGAACTTGCCATCGTTGACCAGTTCTCGCCCTAGGCTGGTGTAGCTATACTCGGTGCGGCCGTTGTAGCCCACGGTCATGATCGTGCCGTCGGTTAACTGCAGTTGCGCCGACCCCTGCACCTGCACTAAGAAAGCTTCTAAGCGATCGCGCAGCCACACGAGTTCTAGGCCCTGCAAACGCCCCGACGAACCACCCAGACCATCGATCCCTTCCAGTTGCTGGCGTGTGGGATGGGGCTCTGCCCATTGCTCCAAATCTGGCGGACGGCGATAGAGGGGATAGCGATACTCGGCGGTGGGTACGCGGCTAGCGGCATAGACCGGCTCGAAATAGCCGGTGAAGTCTACCGAACCCAGTCCATCGGTGCCAATGGCTTGATACCAATCAAACTCCTCCATCACCGCTGCCTGCAGCGCCGTTCCCGATGAGGTGGTCAGCAGCAGCTCGCGAAATCGTTCTAAACTACGACGCACCCGATCACGCGTGATGCCAGGGACGGGATAGCTGTCGTAGGCTGCTACCGCTGCTGGTGTTTGCAGGTAAACCAAGGACTGGTGAATAGCCGCCAGCAGGGCCGTGCGATCGCTCTGCCAAACCAGTTGAGAGTCCAGATCATCGGCCTGCACCCCCTCACCCCAGAGTTGCCCATCCCAGCCTAGGGATGGATCCATGCGTAACTGATCTACTAACTGATCTACAGAAACTGGGCGCAGCGGCTGCTCCGTAGCCTGAGCTGGCTGGACTACGCTGACCATACCAACCGCCGTTGCCGCCCCCCATGCCATCATCCAACGAGCCATGATCATTAAAAGCGATCGACACTAGAACTAAAGTAGGGTTCTACTCGAATCCCAATAATCCGGGATGGACGAACCACCATATATTCCCCCTGAATGTTTTTAATGGGGACACTAATGAACTCATCGGACGATGACTTGGGCACAAGCTCACCGCTGTACCACTTTTGAAATTCTTGGATCGTGGGAAACCGAATTTCTTCCCGATGTCCACCGTCCATAAAAATATGTACAGCGTATTCCGTGGGGGTTCTGGGCATAGTGAGTCACAATCCTACAGGTTTAATACAAGTTGTTGCCTAGGTCAGGTGGAGGGTATACCAGCACAAGAATGATGCACTCGGGGGTTGATTCTCAACGCCGCTAGGTCGCGTCCCGTCTGCGATCGCCATTCACGGCAATTGTAGGGCAACAATGCTGCTATTCTTCCCAGAAACCTAGCAAAATACAAATGTTTGACATGGATCTTTGTGAATTGGT
>DATNRH010000018.1 GCA_036703605.1 Candidatus Obscuribacterales bacterium
CATGCGGCGTTTGGTCAAGATCATGCCATTTTGAGGCATACTATCCTAATCCTGTGACAAGCCTGGCGTGGTTTGGAAATCTGGGACTGATAATTGTACGCCCTCCCTGCAGGAGTCAAGGACCACGACGGATCGAGGGACTTCCAGAATCGACCCCCGCCGTATCCCAAAACCTCGGCCGCGCTTGGGATGGAACCGGGGCAAGTTGGCTACACGGCGGTGGGGCCACCAGCGTGCGCGTGAGGTATGTCAGGGGTACGGCAGACTGGGGCAAAAAATGGGATATCCCTGAGTTACCCTAGGTCACCCCCGACTCGCCCCCAACTCACCCCAAGCTTGCTTGGAGGTTTCTTCTGGGAAGAGGATCTGGGAAAGACGAAGAGGAAGCAGGTTGGGACTAGAAGAATAACTTGCCATTGGATGAAAACCTGCCTATTGGTGAATTTGGGATGTTACCGGGGTGCTTTGGGATACGTCTGAGGTACGCGCGTATGCTCGAGTTGCTGGCTAGTACACTGCATGAGCGAGTCCTTATAAACTGAGATTGGTCGTGAAGAAAAAAGTTATGGTTCATCCCTGGTTGTGATACCTTTGAGGTATCCCAAGCAGCATATATGTTGACACGTTGGACACCCGACACCGCCGCAAAGCTCGCGTTGCGTTCGTTGAGTGACTTGGGACGCTCCAGCAAGCATAACATTGCCAACCATAAATTCATTGATGCAACGAAAACGTGCAAGCCGCATTTTTCCGGCGGCAACGCCAATTAGGCACTATCGTCCTATGCATCGATCCTACGTCGTTTTCAACTCTCAATGAGGCGACTAGGCATGTTGAACATGTACATGAATGTCCCTCTAGTAATTATGCGGGAGATCGCGTACTCTGCGCCACCTGCAACGTCTACGTAGAAGATGTTGCTTCTCATGTTCTGTCCCCCTACCACCAGGAGCGTGTGCATTCAGAGTCAGTACGATTGTTCACATAATTGTAGGGCCTACGCTACAATAGGAGCCTTTGATGTAACAGAAGCGCCTGATGCTGACATGGACTGGGGCGAGGAGCCAGCTTCAGTCAGAGAAAGATCGACGCTCTGTCCCTGCGGGCTCAATGCTGACGATCACAGTGCCCTTGTTCAGTGTAGTGGCTGCAGGCGTTGGAGCCACCTGAGCACAATGTTTACAGCTGGGAGGAGGCTGAGGCGTTCTACAACTACGACGAGAGCGAAAGCGGCAGTGCAGAGAATTCCGACAATGTCAATGATGAGGCAGAGTACTCAGAGCATGAGACTGCTGGCGTGTACATATGTCTGCTGTGCCGGGTCCTACCCGAGCGGAGAAGCTGGAGCGAGGTGCACCAGTGCAA
>DATNRH010000019.1 GCA_036703605.1 Candidatus Obscuribacterales bacterium
TACGGTCACCATGCCGTCTTCAGCAAGCTGTTGCCGATCTTCCAACACCCGTTGATGCACCACACCACTGCGGGATGAATCAACCAGTTCAATACCCGACGGCACTTTCCCAGCCACCTGTAAACTCTCGGTGGTCAGCTCAACAATGTCGCCATTGTTAATGATCACCATATTTTCCGCCGGAACACCCATGCTTTGGGCGGTCTTACTATGCTTCACCAACATGCGATGTTCACCGTGCACCGGCAGGAAGAACTTAGGACGAGTCAACGCCAGCATCAGTTTTTGATCTTCCTGGGCACCATGGCCAGAGACGTGAATGCCTTCACCTTTGCCATAGACAACCTTCGCACCCTGCATCATCAGCTTGTCAATGGTGTTGACAACAGCAATGGTATTGCCTGGAATGGGATTGGCGGAGAACACCACCGTATCACCCGTGCGGATTTTTACCTGACGATGCTCTTGGTTAGCAATACGGGTCAGGGCTGCCATCGGCTCACCTTGGGAGCCCGTAGTCAGAATCAATACATTCTCGTCGGGATACTTATTGACGCCCTTCAGAGGCACAAATAAATCATCTTCACATTTGATGTAGCCCAAGTTACGGGCATGGGCAATCACGTTGAGCATCGATCGCCCCACCACCGACACCACGCGCTTATGCTTTTTCGCTAGTTCCAGAATCATATTGACCCGGTGAACCGATGACGCAAAGGTGGTGACAAGTAAGCGTCCTTCCGCTTGCCCAAACACGCGGTCAAGGTTGGGGAAAACCGATCGCTCGGATGGCGTCGCTCCCGGTACTTCAGAGTTGGTGGAATCACTCATCAAGCAGAGCACGCCTTTTTCGCCATGTTCTGCCAGGCGTTGGAAGTCAAACTGCTCTCCATCCACCGGAGTGTAGTCCACCTTAAAGTCTCCGGTGTGAATAACCACACCCAGAGGGGTATGAATAGCCACCGAGAAACTGTCAGCCATAGAGTGGGTGTTGCGAATATATTCCACCAGGAATGACTTACCAATACGCACCATATCTCTAGGGCGCACCGTCCGCAGTTCAGTTTGATTAGCCACCCCAGCTTCTTGCAACTTGCCTTCTAGCAAAGCTAGAGCCAAGCGCGGCCCATAGATCACCGGAATGTCAATTTGCTTGAGGTGAAACGCAATACCACCGATGTGGTCTTCATGACCATGGGTGACAATCATTCCCTTGATTTTGTGCCGATTTTCACGCAGATAGGTCATATCTGGTAGCACAATATTCACACCATGCATCCCATCGGTGGGAAATGCTAGCCCTGCATCAAGCAAGAGAATTTCGTCGTTGATTTCAAAGACGCAAGTATTCTTACCAATTTCGTGTAAACCACCAAGGGGGATGATTTTTAGTGCTTGGGAATTGTTTCGACTCATAAAGGTCCTTTTTACTAGAGAATCTGGAATGACGTAACAGAAAACAGAGAGGCGATCGCTTTCAGGTTTTGGAGCTAAAAAGGTTTGGACATCTCAACCAAGACATCTGAAGTTCCAAAGCTACAGGTAAGAACCTCATGGGATGCCATAGCTAGACGTCGAGGAGCCATGACAGTGCTGCAAACCTAGGAAAGGATCACACTCTATTCAATTGTCTTGAGAAGCACACCTATTCAATTGTTCAAAACTTGGTTCGCGTCTATGTCCTAGCGATGCAACGCTGGTGGGTTTAGCTTAGGCAGACAGCAACCCTAGGGGGCGCATCGTTGCCTGGAGTGCTTCAATCACCGACTCTGATGGCTCAATCAGGGGCAAGCGAGATGTTCCAACCTGCCAGCCTTGGAGCGTGAGTGCCGCCTTGACCGGAATGGGATTAGTGGCGAGAAAAAGCGCTTTGAAAAGTGGAAACAGATCTAGGTGAAGCTGAATGGCAGACTGAATCTGCCCTTGCTCAAAGTGTTGGATCATAGCCTGAAGGCGATCGCCTACCAGATGGCTAGCCACACTGACAACGCCAGCACCACCTACTGAAAGTAAGGGCAGTGTCAGAGAATCGTCTCCAGAGTAAATCTTGAACTCTGGCGGGGTCAGCCGTCGCACTTGGCTGACTTGATCAAGGCTACCGCTGGCTTCCTTTATGGCCACAATATTCGGGATTTCCGCTAAGCGAGCTACAGTCTCTGGCAGCAGATTTTGTCCGGTGCGCCCTGGAATGTTGTAGAGCATCATCGACATCTCTGGAGCTGCTTGAGCGATCGCTTGGAAATGTTGATACAGGCCTTCTTGAGGTGGCTTGTTGTAATACGGCACAACCTGCAATGAGCCATCTAGCCCTAGTTTAGCAGCTTGACAGGTAGCTGAGATCGCTTCCTTGGTGGAGTTTGACCCAGTTCCAGCAATAACTTTGGCTTTTCCAGCCACAGCTCGCTGAATAACTTGGAACAGTTGAAACTCTTCATCCCAAGTCAGCGTGGGTGATTCACCCGTTGTACCACAGACGACCAGGGTATCTGAACCGTGATCGGCTAGATGGACAGCTAAAGCCTCAGCCACAGCATAGTCTACACTGCCATCGGATTGAAACGGCGTTACCATTGCCGTCAACACTCGTCCAAACTCTATCACACTCGATCTACTCCTCACGCCGTAGAGCTTAATTCTTGACCTCGCCACTGCCCCAGACCCATGGGTCTCATCATTGTGCAGAATCTCACAGGGACTAAAGCATGACGTACGTATGTCTTTCTGCTACATACGTCCTACTACACATGTCTTTCTACAGGGTAAACCACAGTTCCTCCGGTCGGGTAGTGGTTGACCTGCCCCCATTCCAGCGAGCGATCGCTTAGCGGGAGGACGACTTCAGCAGTTCACTCGGGGACGCGGGCGATCGCACCCAGCCACGCTCCACCAGCAATTCAGCAATCTGAACCGCATTCAAAGCCGCCCCTTTGCGAATTTGATCGCCGCAGATCCATAATTCTAACCCATGGGGATGGGAGAGGTCTTGGCGAATCCGCCCCACCAGTACGTCATCCTGACCGCTAGCATCTATGGGCATGGGGAAATAGTTGGCCGACCAGTCTTCCACCAGTTTAACCCCAGGAGCCTTAGCCAGCAGCGATCGCGCTTGATCGACAGGAAAGGGTTCAGCAAATTCCAAGTTGAGCGCTTCCGAGTGGGCCCGCAGCACCGGCACCCGCACACAGGTGGCGGTAATCCGCAACTCAGGCACACCAAAAATTTTCCGCGTTTCGTTCACCATTTTCAGCTCTTCCTGGCAATAGCCATCATCGCTCAATGGCGAATTGTGGGGGAAGAGGTTGAAGGCCAGGGGATAGGGAAATAGCTCCGTAGGCGGCGTTTCTCCATTGAGAATCGCCTGGGCCTGCAGCTTCACTTCCTCCATCGCCCGCGCCCCTGCGCCGCTGGCAGACTGGTAGGTAGCGGCTACAACTCGGCAAAGGGGCTTGGCTTGATGCAGGGGCCAGAGAGCGACCGCCATCAAAATTGTGGTGCAGTTGGGGTTGGCAATCAGCCCTTGGTGCAGCCCTGCTGCCTCGGGATTGACCTCCGGCACCACCAGGGGCACCTGGGGATCCATGCGAAAGGCGCTGGAATTATCAATGACCACAGCCCCCGCTGCGATCGCTTGACTAGCCCAAGCTTTAGAGGTCGAAGCTCCGGCTGACGCTAGGACAATATCAATGCCCTCAAAGGAGCGATCGCCCACAGCTTGCACCAGAACCTCTTCACCTTGAAATGAAAGGTAACTGCCCGCCGACCGAGGCGAAGCCAAGAGCCGTAGCTCAGAAATAGGAAACTGACGCTGATCTAAAAGTGCGATTAGCTCGGTACCCACCGCTCCGGTCGCGCCTAAAATTGCAACTCGATAGGATTGAGGCAAATTGAACTCCTCCGTTCACGTTGTTAACGATGCTGTTTCAGTAAAAAATGTGTCATCTATGTCGGGATAGACCCCAGAAATGTGGAGTGGAGTCGGCACAAGTATGACTCTGTGGCAACGAAGACAGACGCTGCTACCCGCTGCACGAACCTGCTTCTAAATGCTAGGTCTAAATACTGGCGCTGTACTACTGCTTAGGCACTCTTACTCATTTGCCTAGACATTAGAAAGTCTCTATAAAATTTTTCTGTTGAAGCTTAGGGTAGATTCTACTATGAAATCGAATGCCTCTCACTATACCCTAAATTCCAGTCTCTAGGGCCAGGCAACTGTTGCTATCCATCACATCCACTCAGACCTCAGCCTTGTGCCTAAGCGAGAGTCTGGCACCAGCGCAAATCTATCACTCCATCGCATTTTGTGGTGCTCCTAGCCCACTGCCGAACAAGATTCTCGCCTCAGAGCACTTGAGATGGAACAGGAATCAGTTAATATAGCATACTGCGGCCTAGTCGAGTTCGGCTGGGTTGGGTTGGTCTTAGGTGTGATGTCTGAAACGCCCACGTGACCCCTCTATGTCCCTAATGTTCGGTTGAGATCTCCCAAGGCGACCACTCACCCTCACTCACCTTTTCGCTGCACTAAAACAAGAGAATTGCTGATGAAAGTTACCCAGGAAAAACTACCTGCCAGTCAAATTGGCTTAGAAATTGAAATTACGCCCGAAATGTCCAAGCAAGCGTATGACAAAGCTATTCAAGGCTTCATGCGCTCAGTTAATATTCCTGGGTTCCGTCGAGGTAAAGTACCACGCCAGGTCTTGGTTCAACGATTAGGCGAAGGGCGAATTAAGGCGTCTGTCATTGAAGAATTGATGGAATCAGGGCTAAAGCAAGCCATTGAGCAAGAAAAGATTGAAGCGATCGGCAACTATCAAATTCGCTCATCCTTTGATGAGTTAATCCAAAGCTTTCAGCCTGGCGAAGCGTTCACCTTCTCAGCCTCCATTGACGTCGCTCCAGATGTCACCCTCAAAACCTACAAAGGACTGACCGTTACAGCCGAGGAAGTAGCGTTTGATCCTAAAACCGTCGAGGAAGCGATCGAGGGTTTCCGTACTCGGGCAGCCACCTTGGTGCCGGTGGAGAATCGCCCCACCCAATTTGGAGACCTAGCCGTCGTCGATTTCGTAGGCCGTGTACCGGCTGAAGAAGGTAGTGATGAACTGGTGGAGTTTCCTGGCGGTAGCGCCACCGATTTTCAGCTAGAGCTGCAAGAAGGACGCTTCATTGAAGGCTTCATTGATGGCATCATTGGCATGAATGTTGGAGACACAAAAGAGGTAACCGCCACATTCCCGCCGGACTATCCCCAAGAAGAATTAGCGGGGCAACCAGCGGTCTTTACGGTCACCGTCAAAGAAATTAAAGCCAGAGAACTGCCAGAACTCGATGATGACTTTGCTCAAGATGTGAGTGAATTCGAGACGATGGCAGAGTTTCAGGCGTCTATTGAAGAGTCTCATCGCAAGCGAGCAGCCGACGCAACCCAGCAGAACAAAGAGCAAGCGCTCTTGGCTGCCCTTGAAGAGCAGGTGGAGGTAGACCTACCCGAAACCCTCCTTCGGGACGAGCTCAACTTTATGCTGACCCAGACAGCTATGAACCTCAGTCAGCAAGGGTTGGATGTCAAGAAACTGTTCACGCCAGAAATCGTTGACCGGCTACGCGAACAGTCTCGCCCGGAAGCCATAACCCGTCTACGGCAAGCTTTTGCCTTGTCTAAGGTGGCTGAGGAAGAATCCATCAAGCTTGAGGAGACCGACCTACAGGCCCGGATTGACACAATTGTGGCGGAGAATCCCGATCAGAATTTTGATATGGGACGTTTGCGAGACATGGTCACTGAAGATTTGTTGCGCGAGAAAGTCCTAGGATTTGTGGAAGAGCATGGCCAGGTTAACCTAGTGCCAGAAGGCTCGCTGGCAGCCGATGAAGCCGAGCAGGAGGCCCTAGAACTGGCCTCTGAAGCCACGGTAGAAACAGACGCTGTAGATGTAGAGGTTGCCGAGGTGACGGAGGCCGCTGAGGAGGCTATTGAGGAAGCCGTTGAGGAACCCGAAGTAGCTGCAGAAGCGATCGCTGCCCCTGATGACTCAGACACACCCCCAGCTGCAACCAAGTCCAAGAAGAAAAGTGGTTCTGCTAGCAAGAAAGCGAAGTCCTAGTCCTAAAAAAGCTGACCCTTGGGAATCGCGTCGCCAAGGTTATCTAGACCCTAGCCGGATCTTATATAGGGGGTAGCCAGCCGTCTTGCAGAGCGGTAGCTCGCTTAAAAACGAGAGATTTCTCTGC
>DATNRH010000020.1 GCA_036703605.1 Candidatus Obscuribacterales bacterium
CCTCTATGAGCACTGGTTTCCAGTAAATTGAGTAGGCGATGAGAGCTTGGATCTAAATCCGGGATTTTTAAAGGCAGTAGCTGCACCACGGCCAGCATGGGCGTCAGAATATTGTTGAGGTCATGGGCAATGCCGCTAGATAAGGTACCTAGGCTCTCTAATCGCTGGGCTCGCAGGAACTGAGCTTCTAACTGTTTTTTCTCAGTAATGTCCATATGAATGCCAATCATCCGCAGGGGTTGATCGGTACTATCGCTGAAGACACTTCCCTTGATGGCTGTCCATCGCACTTCATCGGTGGCGGTAAGGGTGCGAAATTCTGTATCGAGCTCTTTTTGATGGGTTGCTGATTGCCAAAATAGCTGATGGGTACGAGAGCGATCGTCGGGATGTAGGCGCTGCAGCCACGTTTTGTAAGGAATAGCGTCGGCAGTCGGCATATCTGGGCAACGAGAATCTGGGTTGCAGCTCCAGAGAATGGTGTCTGTGTAGAGATTCCACTCAAAGGTACCAATTTTGCCGGCTTCCTGGGCTAGCTCTAGGCGTTCTTGAATGCGCTGTCGTTGATCGATTTCCTTGCGCAGGAGGGCGTTCGCCGTTTTTAATTCCGCCGTACGCTCTTGGACACGATGTTCCAGCACCTCATTAGCTTCCCGCAGGGCTTCCGCCGCCTGCTTCCGTTCGATGGCATAACAGAGCGATCGCACCAGTAGATCTTGATTGACATGGCGCTTCATCAGATAATCCTGGGCTCCGCGTCGCACCGCCTGCACGGCCAAGTCTTCATCGTTGGTATTGGTGAGTACCACGATCGGCAGGCTAGGCTGTTCTCGAATCAGGGTATCGAGGGAATCGAGACCGGTACTGTCGGGAAGAGTCAGGTCGAGTAAGGCCACATGCACCGGCTGATCCTGCAGGTAGGCGATCGCTTCATGCAACCGTTTGACATGCATAAGGGCAAATCGTTGATGGCGCGTGCCTTTGAGAACTTCTTGAAGTAGCCGCGCTTCTGCCGCATTATCCTCAACTAATAAGACATGGATGGGGGATAGTGAGGGTGGTTCGTGGTTTATCCCATCTCGGGTAGGGGCACCTCGGATGGGGGTAATATCGCTGTTTCTAACCAAAATTCTTCAATCCCGCGAATAATTTTGAACAACTGGGCCAAATTTCGTGATTTGGAAATATAGCAATTGACATGCAGATCGTAGCTATTAAAGATATCTTCCTCGTTGCGCGAGGTGGTGAGCACAATGATGGGAATGTGCTGAAGATTTGGATCAGCCTTAATTTCTGCCAACACTTCCCGTCCATCTTTTTTCGGCAGATTCAGATCCAGCAAAATAAGGTCGGGACGGATGGCCGCTTGGTAGTCCCCATCCTGTCGTAGGTAGGTCATCGCTTCCATGCCATCCCGAGTTACCACCACGTCACAGGGCGACGTGGTGCTTTTGAGGGCCTCTTGGATCAGGCGGATATCGCCGCGATTATCTTCGACCAAAAGGATAGTTTTGAGTCGTTCGTCCACTAGCATGGTTGCGATCGCGCCCTCCTACAGGAATCGTGAAATAAAACGTCGTCCCCTGATCTAGGGCTGACTCCACCCAGATCTTGCCTCGGTGGCATTCAACAATCTTTTTGCAGATAGCCAATCCCATGCCGGATCCGGGGTATTCATCGCGGGTATGGAGGCGTTGGAAAATCACAAAGATGCGTTCTGCAAACTGTGGATCAATGCCAATGCCATGGTCTTGCACAGAGAACAGCCAATCATCTTCCCGCCGCTGCACGCCAATATGGATTTGAGGTGTCTCACCGGGCTTACGGAACTTGATGGCATTGCCCATCAGGTTTTGGAAGAGCTGCATCAGTTGGGTGCGGTCTACCACAATTGTCGGCATTGGGTCGTGGGTAATCACGGCACCGGTTTCAGCCACCCGCCCCCGTAGATTACTCAGAGCCTGATCTAACGGATCGTCTAGGTCGGTGAGTTCACATTCCACCCCCTTTAGATCAACTTTAGAATAGACCAATACATCGTCAATCAGGGTTTGCATTAAGCTCACCCCTTCCACGGCAAAGCCAATAAACTCCTTGCCGTCTTCGTCTAACCGTTCGTCATACCGCATTTCCAGAAGCTGCACAAAGTTTGCTACCTGGTTCAGCGGTTCCTGTAAATCATGGGATGCCACATAGGCAAACTTCTTCAGCTCTGCGTTTGAACGCTCCAGATCTTGGGCCAGCAGCGCCAGCTCTTCAGCCTGCCGCAGAATGATATTGACGATCGCTTTCCGTAATTCCAGCACCGCCTTGATTTCCACCGGCTTCCAAGGCAACGACTTGAAGCGCACCGTCTCTTTCCATAGTTCAAAAGACTTGCGAGGGCACAGCCGCACCTCTCCTCCTTCATCGGTTACCTCATAGGCATGGTTGGGATCACCCCCCCAGTTCACCGTCTGAATGACCTCAGGGCGGAACCACAGCACATAGCTGCGTTTGGAGAGCGGAACCGCAAGCAGACCGCTAGCCACATTCTTAAAGCGCTCGGCATCGGAGTAGGCGAGGGGCAAAGCATTGGTCGCAAACACCTCCCCATCTACCGTCTTGTTCAGCCACTGCACCAAGAAGTTGAGTTCCTCGTCTGGCGGCGTTTGCCCCACGGTTGTCCAGGTGCCGTTGAAACAGATGGCTGCACCTTTAGCGTCTACCAAATCCAGCAAGTTGGGATTGTGTCGAGTTAGCCCGTCTACAAAATAGTCGGCTTCCGACATAAAATCAATCAACGCCGTCTGCACCTGAGCCAGCTTGGCGCGGTAGCTATAGTCGGCTTCTTCTTCGCGAGTGGAAATTTCAGCAAAGATGACCCGGCCCAAAAACTCGCAGGCCTTGCGCAATTCGTAGGGCACCAGTTTGGGCGTGCGGTGGTGACAGGCAATCAAACCCCACAGTTTGTTATCCTTCATCAAAGAAATCGTCAAGGATGCGCCCACACCCATGTTGTGCAGATAGTCCAAATGGCAAGGATAGGCACTACGCAGGATGGAAAGGGTGAGATCGGTGGGCTGTTCGGTGGCGGGATTAACCGCTGGATAAAGGTCAACGGCCTCTGCTGCGGCATCTGGAATAACTCGAATCCAGTTGGACAGGAACATTTTGCGCGCCGTGCTAGGAATGTCAGATTCTGGATAATGTAATCCTAGATAGGACTCCATGTCCTTGATCTTATCTTCCGCTACTACTTCGCCATGACCGTCTTCATCAAACTTGTAGAGCATGACCCGCTCAAACCCTGTGACGCTGCGCACCTGCCGCACAATGATATGGCAGAAGTCCGCTAGGCTGGCGGTCGATTCCAGTTGTTGAATGGATGCCTTGGCCAGGTGATAGAAACTGAGAAAGGGAATGTTGTCTTGGGTGACCGCAGGCTCTAGCTCTAGAACCAGGGTGTGATCTGCCGTGCGATGGAAGACGGCATCAAACACACTGTAGTCATCCCCGTTGCGCCGCGCCCATACCTTGGTGGGGTTGATCAGCTCTAGGTTGTTGTAGGATAGCCCAGCCCGAAAGCGATCGACTTGATAGGGATCGAGAATTTCGTCGAGGGTCTGCCCAAGAAGATCCTCAGCCTTGACGCCAAGTAGCTTAGAGGCATTCCGACTCACCTGTAAAATGCGCAGATCTGGTTCATCCAGCACCAGCACCACCCCATGGGGCTGAATTTTGACGAGGTGATGAATCTCAGGCTGTTTGAGATGGGTGAGATTAAGGCGTTGAGCATCAAGATCGACCGCAACCATAGCATCCTCCCAAGGATAGTCTTGTGACAATTTCAACGAGTTCAGTGTTCTAAATCAATGTCTAGGTAGCCACTCCGCTGTACCCTAGCCCAGTCCGTTGTCCTAACTCAGGTTATGTAGAGTAGGGAAATCACGGTCTTGAGGCTGATGAGGTATGAAGCAGAGAGGGTTTGGCGATCGCCATGGATATCAAGTCTAGGAAATCCAAGAGCATGAGACTTCTAGAAGGTCGGCGATGGGGGCAAGTAGGGCATGACTCATCTATAGGTACTTCTATGGCAATATCCTCTATTGTGTCCAACGTCTGGATCAGCCGTTTATACTTCTCACCCAAGTCATCCTCTGACAGCATGACAATAGATAAGATTTATAGCCGTTGTAGACCCGTTTTGTTGAACCTATTTGGCAGCATATCGTACAAACCCGCAGGTTTTTCCAAGGCAATCCTTAAATAAACCAGAATTTATCTGGATTCAACAAAGATTTGTGTATATTTGTCTGTGGCTAATCAAGAAACAATACTTACCTTGGATAATGATCACGTTTTTTAACGTAGTGACGCAATGGGTGATGTGGTCACCCCACCGGCAACGTCACAATTCCTAACCAAAATTCCTCAATGCGCTTCACAATGCTGGCGAGATTGTGCAGGTCGTCGGATTTGAGCACATAGCAATTGCTGTGAAGGGTATAGCTTTTGAGGATGTGTTCAGACTGATCTGAGAGGGTGAATACAACGATGGGGATGCG
>DATNRH010000021.1 GCA_036703605.1 Candidatus Obscuribacterales bacterium
ACCCACCCGATCGAGTCTACAGTCTTCAGCCGTTAGTGCAGCATTATCAACGTGCCCTCATTCAATTCTATGGGCAAGGTTGGCATCAACAACAGAGCAATGATGACTAGAAAATGCGGTTGAGGCGAATGTTATGCCATCCTAATCTCTCGTTGGTGACGCTCGGAAAAGGGCAGTGCTGAATAGCGGTATGATTCAGCACTGCCCTTTTTGCATAGGGGTTCAGAATCTCTAGCTAGAGGTTCACACTCTAATTCAGCAACGCCCGGAAAAGGAGGTCAAACCCTGATGTTCTCCCCCTATCCAATCCTTGAATGGACATTAGGAGTCAATCAGGCTCTAGCCTTGTCCAGCGATCGCCTCCTACGTCTCTGTCTCTAAACAGGCAAACGATAGATCCATGATCACATCGACCTGAATATTGTAGTTATAGTCCGACAACGTCTGTTTGAGAACAGCATAGTCATCTGGAATTTCTGCAATGAGATGATCAATACGATCATTGCGGCATTGAGTAGCAGCTTCATACAGTTGAGCAATCCAGTCTAAGGGCATCACCTTCAAATCCGCTGGCGTTAAGGTAGCAGCAGTTGTATCTGGGAGGGCGATCGCTTCTTCTGAGGTGAACTCTACATCTAAATATTGGGCAATAGCCTGCAACAGATCAGGAATTTGAATCGGCTTTTCCAAAAATGCATTGCAGCCCGCAGCAATCGCACCGGAGCGATCGCTATCCATCGAACTAGCCGATACCATAAAAATGGGCGTAGCAGACCGTTGGTTCTGGACTTCCCACTCGCGAATGTTGGCCGTAACCTGTTCACCATGGAAGTCAGGCAACCGCTGATCCATCAAAATCAGATCGAGCTGGTAGGTTTGCCAAGCAGCGATCGCCTCCTGACCATTCTTAGCTAAATAAACCTCAAATCCTAAATAACCTAAAGCATCCTCTAAAAACTGCCGATTCACCGCTTGATCATCCACCACTAAAATGCGGCAGGGGGGTTGCCCCGTAGCCAAGCCTGTAATCGTCGGCGGCAACGTTAGGCCATCAGAAGTATTTCCAGCCAGTTCCACCACCAGCGTGAACTGGAACGTGCTGCCCTGCCCCACTTCACTACAAAGTTGGAGATGACCACCCAGCAGCGTCACCAACTGCTGACTGATGGCTAACCCCAACCCCGTGCTACCCGAAAGTTGCCGACCAGCATCAGCTTGCTCAAACGCCTCAAAAATCCGCTGCTGATCCTCAGGACTAATGCCGATGCCTGGGTCCTCCACTTGGAACGTCAGAGCAACCATAGGCACGTTCGATGGAGAAGATACTGCACCGACAATCACCCGTAGGGTAATGGTGCCACGGGGGGTAAACTTAATCGCATTTCCTAAGAGGTTAATTAAGACCTGCTTCAAGCGTTTACCGTCGGTAATAATAGATTGGGGTAATCTTGGGTCGGCCTCAATCTCCAAAGCAAGACCCCGTGTCCTAATTTCTTGTCGGAGTAGCCCATAGATCGAATTAAGTAAGAATGGCAAATTCACTACTTCTAGATCGATACCCATATGTCCTGATTCAACCTTAGCCAGATCCAAGACATCATTGATCAAGCTCAGTAAATGATGACCACTGCTAAAAATGGTTTGGATATAGTCTTGATACTGGTAGGCAAGGTCAGGATCACGCATGAGAATTTGGGCATAGCCCAGCACAGCATTCAGGGGCGTGCGTAGCTCATGGCTCATGTTTGCCAAAAAGCGACTCTTGGCCTGGTTGGCGGTTTCTGCAGCAATACGGGCTTCCTGTACATGCATCTCTGCCCGTTTGCGATCGCTAATATCTGACCCCTCCGCTAGAATCTGATAAACCTGTCCCTCTGGATCCAGCAACGGCTTGAAAGTAACATCCACATAGCGCTCAATCTGATCGATACCCATCACTACAATTTCAGCCTGGCTTGTCTCTCCCTGGCTAGCTCGTTCTACCCCCTCTTGCATGATCGCTTGAGTTTCTGGATAAGACGTAACCCATGGGCTATCCCATATTGTTATCCCCATCAGATCTTGGCGAGTCTCGGTGCAAAGTTGTAGAGCAGTATGATTAACGTCTAGAAACTTACCGTCTGGAGATAAGAGACCAATAAACCGCACCGCCGAGTTAAAAATACCTCGGAACTGTTGTTCTTGAACCTGCAACGCTTGTTCCATCTGCTTGCGCTCGGTGATATCCGTAGCGATCGCCCAATAGTTGTTGGTTTCACCACTCGTGGCAACAGGGAACAGAATAGACTGAAACGTTCTAATCTCTCCCTCAAGTTCCACATCATCTTCCACCATCAGCGGCGATCGACTGATGATGAGTCGTTGCAGCCGTTCTCGAAACACCATGGCGATCGCATCTGGAAAAAGCTCTTCAAAGGTATGGCCAACAATATCCGACTGCGATCGCCCTAAGGTCTGAGCAAAGGCTGGATTCACCCGCACATAGCGACCCTCGTGATCAAATAAGCTAATCAGCGCTGGCGCATAGTCTAGGAAGGTTTGCAGCTCTTCATGCAGCCGTTGCAGCGCTAGTTCTGCCTGCTTGCGATCGGTAATATCCGCTATGCGCACCAACTGAAAGTGCTGATCGCCAAAGGTAATATTCTTAGCAGATAAATCACCCCAGAATTCTCGTCCTTGGAAGGTGATGTATTCTAACTCTAGACTCCAGAAGCCTTGCTGCTCAACCTCCTGCCGAATACTCACAATTTCCGACTCTGTAAACGGTCGCTTCTGCAGTCGATGCCCCTCCATCTGGATCAAGTCCTCTTGACAAGAGGCTTCAAACAGCTCAACGGCTCGTTGGTTGCAGTCTGTGGTCAGCAGGGTATCCGGGTCAACCAGAAAGAGCGCATCGCTCGATTCGTTGAAAATCAACTCGCGGAAATCTCGGCTGTGAACAAGTTCTGCCTCCATCTGTTTGCGATCGCTAATATCGCGGCAGACACAGAAGTTAACTAGTTCTCCATACCAATCAACGGAACTAGAGCTAATTTCGACAGGGTAAATCGATCCATCCTGCCGACGATGCAGAGTTTCAAAGGTGTCACCGCAAAACTCCATGGTTTCAGCCTTAGCCTCCAGTTCCTCAGGCGACCAACGGGCTTCAAAATCCATGATGCTCAAGGTTGTCATCTCATCCACAGAATAGCCCAACATTCTGGCGAAGCTCGCATTCGATTCCAGAATATTGCCAGCTTGATCGAGGATCACGATGCCGTCAATCGATGCCTCAAAGAGCGTTCTACGACGGAGCACTTCTCGCTCTAGGGCAACTTCCGCCTGCTTGCGATCGCTGATATCGATGCCCACCAGGGTCACCTCCCAGCCCGAGATAGACTCCTCTCGCCGCGAGGAGATCGTATCTGCAATCCAGCAAATTCTGCCATCTGGACGATGATAGCGATATTCCACCGTTGTCGTCTGCTCATCGTAGATAGCTTGCAGCAGTTGGGGCATGACCCGAGCAGCATCATCGGGAAGAATGGACGACAGCCATTTTTCCGCAGGAAAGTCATCCAGGGGATAGCCAAAGATAACGGTGCAAGCAGGGGAGTGGTAAATCGTTTCCCAGGTTTGGTTATCGTAGTAGCGAAAACTACTAATGGAGGCTTCAGCGCTGTTGAGGATACTGCTCAGTTGGGCCTGAGATGCTTTCAGTTCCTGCTCTAGCCGTTTGCGATCGCGAATATCAATCACGATGGCTAAATCACGGCAGGGCTGTCCATAGGCATCCCGTATGACTGACATCGTCACCTCTGCCCAAATCCACGTGCCGTCTTTGTGGCGATAGCGTTTTTCTATTGTAAAGGCGTCTATATCTCGCTCAAAGATACTAGGAATAGGATAACCATAGACAACCCTATCATCGGGATGGGTAATATCTTGAACCGTGAGCGCTAACAGCTCATCCCTAGAGTATCCCAGCAGAGTACAAAAATACTGATTGGCTTCTACTAGGCGGCCGGTACGATCGGCTTGGTTGATACCCACGGCAGCCTGCTCAAAAATGGCCCGGAATCGAGATTCACTGGCCTGCAAAGCCGCTTCGATCAGCTTGCGTTTCGTGATATCCAGGGCAGTGCCAAAGAGGCGCGTAACCTGCCCTTGGGCATCTTTCTCCACCTTACCCCGCCCTTCATGGTAGCGAAGGGAGCCATCGGGTTGAATGGCTCGGTAGTCAAAGGTATAAGGTATTCCATGGGCGATCGCCTGTTCCACGCATCGAATCAGCGTTGGGCGATCGTCAGGATGGATTTTTTGCAAATAGTCTGCATAGATGGGAACTGGCTGGCTTGGATCTAAGCCAAACATACGATAGAGTTCCTGCGACCAGGTAATCGTTTGGGTTGCAGGATCAAACATCCAGTTACCGATGTGGGCAACCTGCTGCGCTTCGAGCAACGCTGCCTCGCTAGCCCGCACCTGTTCTTCCGCTAGCTTGCGATCGGTGATATCCACCGTAGATCCCACAAATCCAACCAAGAGACCCGATGCACTATACTCAGGAACTGCCTGCACAAACCCCCAGCGCTCCGATCCATCTGCGGCGAAATAGCGATACTCATGCTGATAGCTAGCCTCCTGCCCCAAATTACTCTGCTCGACAAAGGTTGACCAAGCCGCCGCCATAAAGTCTTTATTCTCTGGATGCAGATTGCGGTTCCAGCCATCCCCCAAAATATCTTCCAACGGCAGCCCCGTCATGTCCTGCAGTTGTGGGTTGGCATAAATGCATTGTCCAGTTACATCATTGCGGAAAATCCCCACCGGACTGGTCTCTAAGAGGGTACGATAGCGGACTTCACTATCTTGCAGCGCCAGTTCTGCCCGCTTGCTTTGGGTAATATCGCTTTCAATCAGGGTAGCGATCGCACATTGCAGGGTCTCGTCCCAACGAATCGACTGCACGGCAGAGATCCAGCGGATCCCACCATCTTTGTGGCGAAACCGATATTCAGCGGTGCAATGGTAGGGCAGACTGTCTAAGCTGGTGTCATTGGTAATTGCATAGTGACGATCTTCTTCCACCACCCGCGATAGCCATAGACCCGGTGTATCCTTGAGTTCTTTCACGGTGTAGCCAAAGACGCGATCGCAGCCGCTGGATCGATAGGTGGTCACCCAAAACCGATCGGCCAGTTGCCGTAGGGTGACAATGGCGGCCGGAGCATTCTCCAAGATGTCCTGCAAGGTTGCCTTAGACTCTTGCAGCTCTAGCTCTAGGTGTTTGCGCTCGCTAATGTCAACATGACAGCCCACCATGCGCAGCGGTTTTCCAGATGCATCCCATTCAATCACCCGTCCCGAACACATCACCCACACCGTGGAGCCGTCTTTATGGCGATAGCGAACCTCATTATAAAAAGGTTCCTCACCATGGCTTTGCACATGGCGATCAAAACAGGCCAACACCCCAGGTAGATCCTCCGGTATGATCAAGCTTT
>DATNRH010000022.1 GCA_036703605.1 Candidatus Obscuribacterales bacterium
AATCAAAAAAAGTCAAAAGCAATCGCGGATCCATCGATACCATGTCCTTTCACGTTTTGCGAAGGTAAGAAGCATTCCAATTGTGCCAAGGACCTGAATTATGGACGGCATGGTTGGTGAGGGTGCACCATAGCCGTTTGCCTATCCCTTGCCCCCCCCCCCCCTCTGCTCTCCTGAATTTAAGGAAATAGGGGCCAAGCGGCTCTTTTTTGCTCATCACCTAGACGACCAAGCTGAAACCTTCATTATGCGGTTGGCAGGACAATCGGGTATGTTCTCCTTGAGGTCCTCTCCCCTCTCTGGGTTATTCTCAGACCTCAGGCTTGGCGGGGTGGGCTTGTATGGAAGAGCTGACGAGCTCGCCCCAACTTGGCTTGGACATCTGTCGCCCGCTTCTTTCATTCCCCAAGGTACTATCAATAGCTTTAAAAAACCCCCATATATTAATGCTTGTTCTGCGCTAACGCTACCAGGCCGATCTAGTCCAACTTCTTGAAGAGCAAGCCATTCCTTACGTAATCGACCCGACAAACTCCTCTCCAATATATTACCGGAACCGCATTAGAGCTGGTAAGGAAAAAAAGTGTGTGAGACACTGGGGCCCTATCTGGTCCTGAAAACCCTACCAATCTCACGTTTAGCTCTCAAAGCCGTTCCTGAGGCGGCTCCTCTGAGCACTGCCACCATTGCCTTTGCTCAGGCAACGAGCCGCCACCTCCACCAACTCGGGGTATCTGGTTCTCTGCTAAGCCTAGGAACGCCTCCTGATGGATCGCATCCGTTATGTGCACTCTACTCTGGCATTCGTTCTCATTCCAGAGGACAAAATGCCAAAGAACCTTTTTCAAACAACTCTGTAAGGATCTTACCCATTAACACCCTTAGCTTTTTGCAGCAAGTCTCCAAATTGCTATCTCCCCACACAGTCACATCCCTGCAGCAGATAGAGAACATGTACATGCCCCTCTTGCGAAACAAGGGCCGCCGCCCTGTTGGCATCTTAGAGTTAGCCCATGTCAAGGCAGGTCGAATGCTCACTTCCAGGTCCATGGCAAGCCACACGTCTTTATGAAGCGGATACAACGCACTCGCTACCCCGACGTCCCTGCTGAGTCGTTTGGCATTTACCAATGGGGCCAATTTTCCATCAAGGTTTGGATATTCCTGTTTACTCAGTCCTCCAGTTGACGCAGAACAAGGGCCTCAAGGAACGCATGGAGTCGCTAGTCCGGGCCATGGCCGACAAGGGGATTGTGTTGCCCCGTTTTGGGTCTATTAGGGCGGTCAGGTCTGCGTTTCCCGACCTTCCCCTGGATGATGCTGTTTCTTTAGTCCTGTGGCTGAAGTTTCCCAAGGTATTCCTTCGACCTCACCCTACCAGAGAAGAGAAGGCTCCCTGGAGGGGGCTAGAATTGTTTCGTGTCACCGACGCTACTGGGAGCAACTGAGCAAACGCGATGGCCTCAACAAGCTGTGGGTCTTTCCGGTACACCTAGTCCCTTGCCTTTTGCTGATGCGTAGGCACTACCATCCCTTCCGGTGCTGATCGATGCCAACGGCAAGGTCCTCGCCGTTCCACTTGCACTCGGAACCTACGGAAATGGTATACAAATGGTGTTGGAGAAAAGAACGTCATAAACCGCATAACTTCCAACCTGCGTTGAGCTCACTAGCAGTAAAAAAACGTGCGGGATCTCCATAAAAAGGTCTTTTAGTTCTTGACGTGCTCAAGGGCGTGCTTGACAGCCCAAGCGGCTCCAACAAGTCCAACAGCATGAACAGCAATCATTTCAGGGTTGGTCCACTTCTTTCTTGCAAGTTAAGGTTCGGATACCCAGAGGTGTCAATGTGAGCGTAGACGACAAGTCCAATGGCTCCAGCAGCT